>PKZI01000044.1 GCA_003133005.1 Acidimicrobiaceae bacterium
TTGTTTGTCGCGCTCACGAACCGGTCGTTCCAGATGGTCCTGGAGGCGGCGCGCCGGGCGAGCGACGTTGGTGGCACAGCGATTGACTGTCTGCGGAGTTTCATCGACCAAACCATCGAACACGGTGCCGACTTGGTACTTCCTTTGCACGGGGGTCCCGTGCCTCTCGACCACGACACCATCGCACTTCGAAGAAAAGTTCGTACCGCCCTCGAAAAGATCCTGCGTCAAGGATACGACGACGGCACGATTCGTAGCGACGTCACTGCGCGAGACGTCATCATTTTTGGTGCACTGTTGGCGCAACCGTTACCGAATGCTCCCGACTGGAAGTCGCTCGCGCGTCGACAAGCGGCGATCTACTTCGACGGACTCGCCGTTGGCACAAGCAAGTAACCGGCGCCCATAGCAATCGCGACGATAGGTGCGTCGATTCTCGGCGCGACCGCGGTCTGCGCCTTCGTCGTAGGGGATCTCGCGCACGTCGTCATCGCGGCGATCGCCCGCGGAGCAGGTGCCAGTCACCAGTTCCTTCCTCTTCACTTCGCGACGTTCTCTGTCTTCATCGTGCTCGCCGTTATTGGTGGCGCCATTGGATGGGAAATGGTTCGTATCAGGGCGACCAATCCGAGTCGAGTTGTCCCTCGCCTCGTGCCCTTCGTGCTACGGCTCATTTTCATTATCTACGTAGCAATCGGTATCGCTTAGGCGGAGACTGTGACCACCTAAGTCGGGTCTTTTCACTGATGGCAATGCACACTCTGCTCGCCACTGCCGCGGTGCTCAGTTACTTTTACTTCCTACCCATGCGCTCGATGACGAATCCCCGAGAACGAACGATGTAATGGGGCTCACGTCATTGGTGGACGCCGTCCGTTTTTGTACCTTCAGTCGATGTGACGTTGAACTCCCTTCGTCAGCGGGTTAACTGACGGAGGGAGTTCAGCCAAGGATTGGACGGTCTATTTCTTCGCTTTTGACGTCGCAAGCGCGTCTGCAGTGACTTCGACCAAGTGGTTGATCCAGTCGCGGTCGTTTAGTTTTGCCGAAGAAATCTTGAACGCAGGTTTTGCGCCAGGGTAGGGAGATTCTTGGGCAATTCGACCAGCCAGCTTGGTCCCTTTGCCGGTCACTTTTATGAAGAGCGTGTCATCACATATAACTCCGAAAAACTTGCCCCGGAAGTAAAGCCCATACTCGCCAAACATTGGTTTCGCACTCACGTCGAGTGGAATGAGCTTTTCGAGGATCTTTTGGACCATTTCCTTTTTCGATGTCATAGGCCCACATTAGAGTTCGCGCGACATGAACCTCTTGCCAGCGAGCTGCAGACTTGGCGCGCGAGTCCCCTTGGCTACTCAGATATGGCTCGACGTCCGAATCGAGGAAATTGCTTCAACTGGAAAACAATTCAAGTTAGAAATCCACCGGACGCGTCACCACATCGGATGGGGAACGTCCTGACTGCAGCTTGCCTAGTTCTAGTAGTAGTGACGCCTTCCACCGACCATCCGTCCCATCGAGCCCAACACCCAAAGAACGGCGCCCACGATCAAGAAGAACATGCCGACCGACCACAGGAAGGGCAACGCCAGCAGAAATCCAATCAACATCAAAATTACGCCAAAGATAAACATGAACTGACTCCTCTTTTTGTAGAAATCGTTTGTGCAATGCAAATCACTTTTTGATCGAACAACTGCGCATCCCAGCGTTGACGCGGAGCTAATCGAGGTGCTGGCCCAATGCTGCGTGTTATGCAACTCAAGTGACGTCGACGACCATCAACATCAAACCGCTGGCCTAAGGTCGACACTTGTGCTCTTTTGGTTGGTTCCGAGTAAATTTTGTCCGAAAGTGGCGCTGCCGAGGACGGCAGTACCTCGAGGGATGATTTCGGCTAAACCCATCAGACTTCTCTCTGCTACGGGGAACCAACGGTGCAAAGCGCTTATAGCAGGGTCTCGGCTTGTCGCTTCTGCCACCGTACCGTCCAAAAGGGAAATCTCAAGCGGAACGGCGTGCCCGCTTAACGCCACATTGCGCCCAACGAAAATTGAACACCTTTCCTGAACCAAACGGAATGGGGTGCACCGACGACGTTGCTCAAATATTTCCCAATCAAGCTTCATTTGAATGGTGCAGCAATCTGTCAACAATTCGAGTTAGGCGCTGTGTTCCCGCGCATTTGAAGTCCTTTGCGAAATAGGCCGAAGGACATTTTCGCCAACCGAGCTGTACTTTACCGACTGTCGTTCCGTAGGTGATGAATTTGGTTTCGTCACGATCGACCACGTCGGGTCCGCGCTTCGCGGCCCGTCTCTGCTGCATCGGAATTCCAACTCTCAGATGACGTAAGGATTGAGGGACGAGTCGAACTCTCTATCTAGGTTTGTTGGTCGCGCGGCGACGAAGGATTCACTGGTGGTCCGAGAAGTGTCGTCGACGAGATCACGAACTCGTACCCACCAATTGCTATGAAATTTGGCGTTCGCTCGCCAATGCCTGAAAGCCGAACACGAAAGCTAAGTGACGTTTGGGTGACAATCGCCCGAAAGA
>PKZI01000033.1 GCA_003133005.1 Acidimicrobiaceae bacterium
TACGTCAGCTTCAACAACGTGGCGGTCGGTACGTTGATCGGTAAGGGATTGATTTCGTGCATCACTGCATGGAACGTGAAGAATCCGATTGTGTACGTCATGAGGGGCGCACCTACAGACAACAACGCAACGTTGTTTGCTCAGGGTTACGACGCTGTGCTTAACGCAAACGGCTACAACACCACGTCGGGTTCCGCGAACACGATCAACGAGAGTGTCGGAACATGGACACCTACGCAAGCGTTAACTGACTTCCAGGGAGCTATCTCTGCGAACCAGAAGATCAATGCGGTCGTGACACCGAACGACGAGAACGCTGCACCAATCATTGCGTTCTTGCAGAGCCAGGGATTGCCACCAAAGACGTTCCCGTTCACGGGTCAAGACGCCACGCTCACCGGCTTCCAGAACATCATCTCTGGCTACCAGTGCGGCACGGTCTACAAGCCAATCTGGCTCGAGGCCCAGGCAGCAGCGGCGCTCGCCATCTACCTGCGTGCGGGCGTTAAGCCGCCATCAGGTTTGGTGAACGGCACGGCGACCGACTCATCGGCGACGATCTCGAGCTTCAAGAATGTGCCTTCGGTACTCTTGACCGCAACGTGGGTCACGCCGACGAACGTCGAGTCAACGGTTATCCACGACAAAGTGATTGCGGCTTCTGCGCTGTGCACCTCGTCAGCGCCGACGGCGAAGGGGCAGACGCTCCCGACCTACGCGGCTGACTGCACGACGTACGGTATTCACTAGGCACGACGTAGTAATAATTAAGAAATGACGACCGCCCCCGAATCGCCATCTGTTCCGACGCCCGTCGGAAACAGAAACGGTGTTTCGGGGGCGGTCACGTCAGAAGTACCTCTGCTTCGCCTGCGCGGCATCTCGAAGAACTTCGGTGCCGTGCAAGCAATGCAGAACGTTGACTTGGACATCTACGACGGCAAGGTCACCGCGCTGATCGGCGACAACGGCGCGGGCAAGTCGACGCTGATTAAAACCATTTCAGGAATTTGGGCGCCCTCGAGCGGTCACATTTATTGGAATGGTGAGGAAGTCAAGATTCACACCCCACGCGACGCCTCGGATCTCGGTATCGCGACCGTGTACCAGGACCTCGCGCTTTGCGACAATCTCGACATTGTGCAAAACATGTACCTCGGTCGAGAAGAAACGAGACTGGGTCTGCTTGACGAAATAAAAATGGAGTTGGCGGCGAATCAGTTGCTGAAGGACCTCGCCGTCTCCACCGTGAAATCGGTACGCCAATTGGTTGGCTCACTTTCGGGTGGTCAACGTCAGTCCGTTGCCGTAGCTCGTGCGGTCATGCGCGAATCCAAGCTGGTCATCCTCGACGAACCCACGGCCGCACTCGGCGTTTCGCAAACCGCACAGGTAATTGAGTTGATTCGTACGTTGGCGTCGCGCGGTATCGCTGTGCTCGTCATCTCGCATAATTTGACCGACGTGTTCAGTGTCGCGGACCGCATTGCTGTGATGCACTTGGGCACCCTCGTAAGCAGCGGACCACTTTCGGATTACGACACTACGAGCGCGGTCGAGTTGATCACAACCGGTCATACCGCTCGTGCCACTTCGTCAAAGACCGCTGCGAAGAAGTCCACTACCAAGTAGTTGAAAGGCAGTTACCCGTGTCCTTGTTGAAAAAGGAACAAGCGATGTCCGAGCCCGAAGAGGGCGAGGAACTCGTTGCTGAACATGCGATGTCGCCTCGTCTGTTGCTGAAGCGTATTCGCCAGGGTGATAGCGGAATGATTCCCGTCGTCATAGGCCTCTTCGTGCTGGTGGCGTACTTTCAGATTCGAAGTTCGGCGTTTTTGAAGCCAGAGAATCTCGTCAACCTGTTTATTCAGGCGACAATCTTCATTCTCCTAGGGATGGCCGAAATCTGGGTGTTGTTACTCGGAGAGATCGACCTCTCGGTGGGTTTCACGATGGCTCTCGGCGGCGCCATTGCCGTAATCCTTACTGACGCTCAGTTCCACGTGTCGTGGTTCTTTGCGCTGCCAATCGCCATCATTATCATCACCGCGATAGGCGGGTTCTATGGCCTCTTGGTCATCAGATTACGATTACCCTCGTTCATCACGACCCTCGCGGGGTTCCTTGCTTTCCAGGGTGTGCTGATCTATCTCGTTGATGATCAAGGGACTGGTGGCACGATCACGGTGCACGAAAAGGTCCTCTACGACCTCGTCTACGGCGACCTCACGACGTTGTGGACCTGGATTCTGATAATTGCTTGCGTGGGCTTCATGAGTTTCCAACTCATTCGTAAGGACATTGCCCGTCGACGAAGCAAGCTCGAAACCGAGCCCGCCATCTTTCTCATCACCAAGGTCGTGCTCTTGGTGGCGGTCGGTGTCGTTTTGGGGCTGGTCTTTAACGCCAATCGTGGTTCGTATATTCCTCTTCGAGGAATGCCCTTCGCTATTCCGATCGACATTGCAGTGCTCGCGGCGGGTTCATTCATCCTCACGAGGACGAAAACGGGTCGCTACATCTACGCCATTGGTGGCAATAGCGAGGCGGTTCGCCGTTCAGGAGTAAACGTAAGTCGTTATCGTCTGCTCGCGTTTATGTTCACCGGTTTCACTTCGGGAATCGCGGGACTTCTCTACGTGTCGAACTTGAATGGCATCGACGACAGCGTGCCCAGTACGTTGACCCTCTACGCGGTGGCCGCCGCGGTGATTGGCGGCACGAGTCTTTTCGGTGGTCGAGGCAAGATGATCCACGCGGTGGTGGGTGGATTGATCATTGCCACTATTTATAACGGAATGGCGCTTCTCAGCATGAGC
>PKZI01000039.1 GCA_003133005.1 Acidimicrobiaceae bacterium
CATATTGGTCAAATGTCCCCTCGACGTCTCCTAATCCTAATAGGGGCGTCGAGGGCGTTTTCAGGGGTTCGAACACTCGTTGCAGTCACGCGACGCGAGGAGGAAAGTGTGAACGTGGCCGATAAAGTCATGTCGTGGACGGTGACGGACGAAGCGATGGCGACGTTTCCCAACTGCACCAATCGCGTCGCCTCACCGGAGCTGAGGCGTTTCGCGCGCATCTGACATTGGTTTTTGGCTTGGCGCTCTGCGCCTTGGCATTCTGGTTCGAACTTGGACGCGCCGAAAGAGGCAACGATCTGAGTTGGGCGTACGTTTTTGAATGGCCCCTACTCGGCGTCTTTGCCATTTATATGTGGTGGAACGTGCTTGACCCAGAACGCCAAGTCAAGGTACGAGAGAAGAAGTCCCAGAAGCACGCACAACTCGCGCCTGAATTCAATGGGATGTTAAACGCGTGGCAAGATCACCAACGTGAACTCGCGAAGGAAAATGAGGAATACGACGCTCGACTAAATGTTGACGATCAGCGCCCCACGTAGCGCGCCTTCCCCGGTGAGCGTCGCTTGCACGTCCTCGATGAAACCTGGCGCACCACCGCGCGCGAGGAGGAATGCTAGAGTTAACGCCGAGAAGTCGTGAAGCGAATCCCGTGAGGTTCGTACGACGGGAGTGATATGAGCAGTACGAATGAACGCCAGACGCCCGCGAGCGATCTGGCTTTTTTGGCAAAAAGCCAGTTATTGACGAGTGACGAAATCGATCGGGCGCTTAAGCGAATGGCGCACGAGATCGTTGAACACAACAGTCAATTCGAGCGACTCCGCGTGATAGGTCTCCAGAGCGGGGGAGTGGCGTTCGCTGAGAAAGTCGCGACAATATTGAGCGAAATCGTCGGCATGACGATTGTCCCTGCGTCCCTTGATGTTTCGTTCTACCGCGACGATCTCGGCCGAAATCCGATGCCAAAATCTGCCGCGACGACTATTGACCACGACTTGACCGACCAATCTGTCGTGTTGGTCGACGATGTGCTCTTTACGGGACGCACGATTCGCGCGGCGCTTAATGCGTTATCGGACTGGGGGCGACCGAATACGGTACAACTCGCGGTCATGGTCGATCGAGGACACCGCGAACTGCCCATTCGTGCGGACTACGTCGGCAAGAATCTGCCGACGTCGCGCGACGAGGCAATCCTTGCGACCCTTGACGGCGTATGGATCGGCACGAGGGAGCAGTTGTGATTGACACCCTTCGTGGGCAGAATCTTCTCACCCTCGACGGTGTCTCGCGCGAGGCGCTCATCGAGGTGCTCGATACCGCGGAATCCTTCGTCGAGGTGAATCATCGGACCATAAAAAAGGTCCCCGCTCTGAAAGGTCGAGTGGTCGCTTCGTTGTTCTTCGAGGAATCGACCAGGACCCGACTCAGCTTCGAGACGGCGGCGAAACGACTCTCGGCCGACGTCCTTTCGCTCGCCGTGGCGTCAAGCAGCGTTAAGAAAGGCGAGTCACTTCGCGACACGATTGCGACCATCGACGCACTGGGTATCGACGCTGTGGTCATGCGTCACCAGTCGAGCGGGGCTGCGCTGCAGGTGAGTCGCTACGTTCCTCACGTGCGAGTGATCAACGCCGGCGACGGCCTGCATCAACATCCCACGCAAGGATTGCTAGACGTTTTTACGGTTCGACAAATTCTCAGCGAGCGTGCCGGAACCAATGGCGTCGAGTCGGGAGCCTCTCTCTTCGAAAATCTTCGAGTACTCATCGTGGGTGACGTACGACACAGTCGTGTCGCACGAAGCGACATTGCGGCGTACGCGGCGCTCGGTTGTGACGTACGAGTCGCCGCACCAGGCTTGCTTTTGCCTACAGACGTCGAGAACTGGCCGGTGAAAGTAGTCAGCGACTTTGACGAGGCGCTCGAATGGGCCGACGTCGTTGGATTGTTACGACTCCAACGCGAGCGTGGCTCGGGGTCCTTCGTTCCTTCCCTCGCGGAATTCACCTCAACCTTCGGGCTCACCATTACGCGCGCGAAACGCCTTCGTCCCACCACCATCGTCATGCACCCGGGTCCGATGAACCGCGGTGTCGAGATAGATTCGCGCGTCGCCGATCTACCGTGCGCGGTGATCGAGCGCCAGGTGACCAACGGCGTGCCGATTCGAATGGCGGTGTTGTATCTCAGCGTCGCCGGTTCTCTCGGGGGTGGCGCGTGAATACCCTTCTCCTGCGCGGGGGCCTCTTGGTCGGCCTGGGCAAGGTGAGCGCGGGCGACCTCCTCGTGGCCGATGGTCGAATTGCTGAAGTGGGTGAGAACATCGTCGGACCTGTAGGTGGTCATATCATCGACGCCAGCGGTTGTTGGGTTGGTCCGGGATTCGTTGATCTGCACACGCATCTTCGCGAACCCGGTCGTGAAGAGGCCGAGACCATCGAGAGCGGCGCGCAAGCGGGCGCGGTGGGGGGCTTCACTGCGTTGGTGGCGATGCCCAATACCGAACCGGCGCTCGACAACGTTGCGTTGGTGTCCTACGTGCTCGATCGCGGCGCCCGTACGGCACTCGAAATCGCAGTCGCGGGTGCGATCACCCAGGGCCGCCGCGGCGAACACCTGGCCCCGATCGCTGAAATGGCGACGTTGGGTGTGCGACTCTTCACGGATGATGGCATAGGAGTGCAAGACCCTTCGCTCATGCGACGTGCGCTCACCTACGCACAGCCCCTCGGCGTGCGGCTCGCCCAACACTGCGAGGACGAACTGCTCGCGGCGGGTGGTTCGATGAATGAAGGCGCATTGAGCAGCCGACTCGGTCTGGTGGGTCG
>PKZI01000197.1 GCA_003133005.1 Acidimicrobiaceae bacterium
ACTGACACGCCGAGAAGTCGCGCGCCTCGATCCTGAAAAAGTCGATGGGCGGCACTAAAGACTGAGAGTTCGTCACTACACACGGGACTCCAGTCGGCTGGATAGAAAATCAAGACAACCGGTTCGTTAAAGTCCGCGAGCGTAACCTGCGAACCGGTTTGGTCGATGAGTGTGAAGTCGGGCGACCGAGCCCCTATATCTAAGACCATGCATCCTCTTCTCGACATCAGCGACGGCGCGCTTTTCGCGCGTCAACACAAGCCTACGAGTAGGGCGAACTTGCACGCGCGAGATTTCCAGATCTCTCACTTGCTAGAGCAACCTGATGTCGGTGGCGACGATTATGTCTACACTGACGCCACGTCGTCGATAATGATCTGGCGCCTGATTGTGCGAGGAGAGCCGCCGCCATGGACCTACGTATCTTTTGTGAACCCCAACAAGGGGCGTCGTACGAGCAGATTTTGGCGCTGGCGCTGGCGACCGAAGAGGGTGGCTTCAACGCGTTCTTCCGTTCGGATCACTACCTCAAGATGGGCGCGGTGAGTGGATTGCCGGGGCCGACGGATGCGTGGATCACTCTGGCGGCGCTGGCGCGCGACACGACGAGCGTGCGCCTCGGAACACTTCTCTCCTCGGCGACCTTTCGCCTACCTGGACCGCTCGCAATCAGCGTCGCCGAGGTCGACGCGCTCAGTCACGGTCGAGTCGAACTGGGCCTCGGGGCCGGTTGGTTCGAGGAAGAACACCTCGCCTACGGCGTCCCCTTTCCTAGCGTCGCGGAGCGATTCGACAAACTCGAAGAACAACTTTCGATCATCACTGGCTTGTGGGAAACACCAGCGGATGAAACCTTCAGTTTCACCGGCGCGCACTACTCACTGCACCAAAGCCCAGCACTCCCCAAGCCCGTGCAGAAACCTCGACCTCCCATCATCGTCGGCGGTCACGGTGCGAAACGCACACCCGCCCTCGCAGCTCGTTTCGCGGACGAGTACAACATTCCCTTCGCGTCTCTCGAATTCTGCGAGACGCAAATCCAACGTGTCGACGAAGCGTGTCGCGCGGCGAACCGAGAACCAGACTCACTGCTTCGCTCGGTGGCTCTCGTTTCATGCTGTGGACGCGACGATAACGAGGTCGAGCGGCGAGCAAGCGCGATTGGACGCGACGTTGACGAACTCAAGGTGAACGGACTTGGAGGACGTCCTTCTGAGGTAATCGACAGAATCGGGGCGTTCGCCCAACTCGGTATCACACGTATCTATCTGCAAATACTCGATATCGAGGACCTTGATCACGTCGCACTTTTGGCTGCGGACGTGAAGTCCGCGCTGCGCTAAGCCGTCGCCCCGCTGCGACCGAGGCGCTCGCGGCGGCGAAGACTCAGGCCCGTTTCTGTTCTGGCCATAGGAGACCGGCAAGCTCGGGAGCAGTCAGCGCAACGCCGAATGCGAAGCCATCGGGTTGTAGGGCTACCCCATCCTTGAGTGATCCCACTCGTATGGCGTCAAACCCGAGCTCGTCGACCAATCGCGATACCACGGCGACCGCCATTTCGTCGTCACCTGCGACAGCGATCGCAATGCGACCGCTATCGCCCGAAGGCCGACGCATTTCATCGATCTCGTGATACCCCAACTGATTGAACGCCTTAACGACGCGCGCCGTCGCGAACCACTCCTGTACGAGTGCGCTCGTGCCCCGCGGCGCGTGGGCGAGTTCCTCGTTGAAACCGTCAATCGGTTCCCAATAGTTCATCGCGTCAACGACGATTTTTCCGGAAAAGAGGTCGCGCGGAAGTTCACGAAAACGATGCGCCGGCACCGCCAACACAATGATGTCGGCATGCGCGACTACTTCAGCGCTCGTCATCACGCGCGCGCCCGGCGCAAGGACATCGACGATCAGCGCTATTCGCTCCGCTTCGCCCGATCCCGCAATCGCCACGTCATAGCCAACCTCGAGCGCGGCCCGGGCGATCGCCGTACCAAGTTTTCCCGCTCCCACTATTCCCAAAATGCGACTCGCGCCGAGCGAATCCATTGTCTAGCCGACCTTGGCGACGGGCGTTGCTGCGTCACGCACTTTCGGGTCGTACTTCACGTCCTCGAGAAGTTGGCGCACCCTCGGAATCACCTCGCGACCGAAGAGGTCAATGGTGGCGAGTCGTTGTTCGAACGGTACTCGTCCGGTGGCGTAGGAAAGGTCGAATCGACTGAGCCCGAGTTGGCGGATTGTCGAGGACATCTTGTTCGCAACGGTTTCGGGTGAACCAACGTAGAGGGCGCCGCTTCTCCTTTCAAGCTGGAATTTCTCGAGCGTCGGCTTCGTCCAACCACGCTCATCGGACAATCGCTGCCAGGTGTGCACCCAATGAGGGAACTGGATCTCCACTGCTTCTTCGTCGGTGCGAGCCACGTAACCGTGCGAATGCATGCCAACTGGTCGAGTAGAAAAACCGTATTCGTCGAGAGCTCGATGATAGAGATCGACGTAGGGCTTGAATCGAAGCGG
>PKZI01000078.1 GCA_003133005.1 Acidimicrobiaceae bacterium
ATCGCGCGAAAACCTTCGGGTCCGAGACGCACGACCTCGTCGTCGTTCACGGCGTAAAACGCCGTCGCTCGGTCGAGTATCGCCGGTACGTCGCTCGCGAGGTACGTGACGCCAGGGGCGGTGCCCACCACGAGCGGTGAGATCCGACGAGCGGCCACGATGACGTCGGGCTCGTTGCAGTCCATGGCGGCCAACGCGAACGCACCGCGCACCGTGTGAAGGCTCTGGCGCACCGCCTCGACGAGCTCGAAGCCCGCCGCGCGCGATTCTTCGATCAGGTGCGCGAGGACTTCTGAGTCGGTTTGGGAGGTGAAGGTGTGACCACGCGACTCGAGTTGTTCTTGGAGTTCGGTGTGATTCTCGATGATGCCGTTGTGGATGATGGCGATGTTGCCCGAGCAGTCGAGGTGGGGGTGCGCGTTGGCCGCTTCGGGCGCCCCGTGCGTCGCCCAGCGGGTGTGGCCAATGCCCGAGTTGAAGCCGGCGGGTGCGTCACGACACTCGAGGCGCAGCGCACTGACCGATTCGGTGCCCACGGCGGTGCGGGCTCGCCAGGTCTCACCTTGGCGCACGAGTGCGACCCCCGCGGAGTCGTAGCCGCGATACTCCAATCGCTGGAGTCCCTCGAGGAGCGTCTCGAGCGTGTCCGAAGAGCCAACGACCCCGATGATGCCACACATGACGACCAGCCTACTCGGGGCAATTTTGGGACTTCCCCCCCATTGTTTCGGGAGAATTGAAGTTCTAGGAGAATTGAATCGCCACGCGCGAGGAGAATTCGTCGACGAAATCGCCGTTGAGCGCTTCAATCATCACTCGAACGACCGGCTCGGTGCCCGAGGGTCGAATGAGCAAGCGAAGCTCCGACTTCTCCAATTCGTAGCGCTGCACCACCTCGTCGAAGATCTTCTGGACGACGTCGTCGTCGTAGAGATCACGGTCCACGTTCACGAGCGCTTGGGGCACGCGCCGCCACGCGGCCTTGGCTTGGGCGCCCAGCGCCCCACGGCGCACCACCAACTCGCTCAACAGAAGTCCCGTGAGCAGACCGTCCCCGGTGGGGCTCAACTCACGAAAGATCAGGTGCCCGGACTGCTCGCCCCCGAAATTCCACGCTCGTTCCTCGAGCGCACGCAACACGTTGCGGTCACCCACGTCGACTTCGACGACGTCGACGTTCTCGTTGGCGAGTGCGCGGTGTAGACCGAGGTTGCTCATGGAGGTGACCACGAGTCCGGCCCCGAGGGTGCCGGCTCGAAGGCGATCGAGCGCGAAGAGCACCATCATGTCGTCNNGTCCGCGCCAAGTTCTTTGACCGCGGCGACGAGATCGCCCACGCACGTCGAACCGCAGTTCTCGTTGATGTTGCGTCCGTTGGGTTGATCGTGGATCATCGTTATCGTCGCACCAGTGCTCTCAAAGAGTTCGTGGGCCACGTGACTCGCCGCACCGTTGGCGCAGTCAATCACCACGTGCAGCGACGCAATGTCGCCGGGGGCCAATTTGCGCAAGTGGTGCGCGTAGTCGTGCTCCGCGGACTCGTCGATGGCGGTGTCGCCAAAGTCATGGTTCGCGGGTGCGGGCGCGTCCGCGAGCGCGGCGGTGACCGCCTCTTCGGTGGCGTCGTCGAGTTTGGTGCCACCCATCCCGAGGACTTTCAAACCATTGTCGTAATAGGGATTGTGCGACGCCGAGACGACGATGCCCGCCCCGTGACGCTGGCGAGCAATGACCGCGACGCCCGGGGTCGTGAAGTAGCCAATGTTGACCGCATTCGCGCCGCCGTCAGAAAGACCCGCCAAGACCGCGGCCGCGAGCGGAGGCGAACTTTCGCGCGTGTCGTAGCCCACGAAGACGGGCACCGTGAAGACCGTCGCCACCGCTCTTCCGAGGCGGTAGGCCAGATCGAGGGAAATCTCGTCGTACGCTCGTCCGCGAATGCCGTCCGTGCCAAAGCACAGGGGCACCGTCATTAGCGCTTCGAGTACTGAGGAGCCTTACGCGCCTTCTTGAGACCGTACTTCTTGGTCTCCTTCTTACGAGCGTCCCTCGTAAGAAGACCGGCCTTCTTCAGCGCCGGTCGAACGTTCTCGTCGATCTCGAGCAACGAGCGCGAGATGCCCAGACGAAGCGCCCCCGCCTGACCCGCGACGCCGCCACCTTCGATAGTGGCGTCGATGTCGTAGGTCTGTTGGGCGTCGAGCAGGCGAAGAGGCTCCATCACCATCTGGCGGTGCGTCGCCGAGGTGAAGTAGTTGTCAAAGGCCCGCGTGTTGATCGTGATGGTGCCGGTACCGGGGCGAAGGCGCACGCGCGCCACGGCCTCTTTGCGCCGACCGGTGGTTTGGGTGAGTGGAAGTGGCACGAGACGTTTCTCCTTAACCGCGGCGGATAGCCGAGGTGTCGTACTTCGTTGGTTGCTGGGCGGCGTGGGGGTGCTCGGCGCCGGCGTAGACGAAGAGCTTGCCCATCTGAGCGCGACCCAAACGGTTCTTAGGGACCATGCCCTTTATTGCGTCAAAGACGAGTGCGACCGGGTCCGTGTCGAGCAGCGTTTGCCACGACGTGGACGACAGACCACCCGGGTACCCCGAGTGGTGGTGGTGGAAGTTCTGCTTTGCCTTGTTGGCGGTGACGACGACCTTGTCGGCGTTGATGATGATCACGAAGTCACCGGTGTCCACGTGGGGAGCGAAGAACGTGCGGTGCTTGCCACGAAGCAGTGACGCGGCCACGGTCGCGACGCGGCCCAGCACGAGACCCTCGGCGTCAATCACGAGCCAGTCACGGGTCAACTCATTGACCTTGGGAGAGTAGGTACGCACAGTTCTTCCTTCAGCGATCTTCTGGTCGCACGGGGCCAGAGGGACTCTCTAGCCTACAAAATTTGGGGCCCAGTGGGCAAGTTCTGGTCTCCATCGTAGCCCACGGCGACCAAACTCAGGCCCGCGGCGGGCGCGGGCGCGGGTAAGTGGCTGCGATCGAGGCTCTCGAGGCGCTCGCGCACCGTGGTCTCACTAAGACGACCTTGACCGATCCCCACGATCGTCGACACCAGACAGCGCACCATATTGTGACAGAACGAACGGGCCCGGATGCGCAGTCGCACCACTGACGCCCCTTCGGGACTCAGTGACCACTGGTCCTCGAGCCGCTGCCACTGTGCGAGGAGCACCTCGCGACGCAGCGCCTCTCCCGGCTCTGAGTTCGTAGGACGTCGACAAAAAGCCCGAAAGTCGTGCGTCCCCAGAATCTCGTTCGTCACCTTATTCATAGCGTCGAGGTCGAGCGGACCTTGGACCGCCCAGGACCAGGCGTTCGTGAGCTCGAGTGCGGGCGGCGGGGTCTCGAGCACGAGGTAGCGGTATTCGCGCCAGATCGCTGAGAAACGTGCGTGAAAGTCGTCGCTCACCTGAGCGACGCGCAGGACGCGGATACGACCCCGCAGCTGTTGGTTGAGCGACCTGGCGAGTCGTTCGGGCTCGAGCACGCGACTGGTGCGCGCCAGGTCCTTCGCCAGATCGACGTGGACGACTTGATGTAAGGCGTGCACGCCGGTGTCGGTGCGTCCCGCGCCCACGATGACGGGCTCGTGTTCTAAGCCCAGCGTGTTCGCGAGTGTCGCGCGCAGTTCTCCAACCACCGTGGTGAACTCGGGCTGATAGGCAAAGCCGGAAAACGCCGCACCGTCGTAGGCAATATCAAGGCGCCACCGTTGGGTAGCGCCCAGTGTTGGCTCAGACGAACTCAATGCGCGCCATCGGGGCGTTGTCACCCTGACGCGGTCCCAGCTTCAAGATGCGCGTGTACCCACCGGGTCGGTGGTCGCCAAGATGCATGACGAGGTTTCTTTTCGCATCTCTTTATGGTGCTATCGACTTAAACTACTGCCGAATCGAAAACGGGGGATTGTGAAACTATCACTCGGACGGGAGCCTTCCACTCGGCGTGCAAGCTTAGTGATTCAGTTTGTGAAGATATTGATAATCACATTGACTGCGATGCTTACGCTTTCCGTAGGTAGTGCATTTGCAGTCTCGTCCTTGCCAAGATGGTCACCTCCTTTCTCCATCGGCCTAAGTTCTTCAGTTGGAAAACAAGTGAACTATTCAATTTCATGTCCATCGATAAAACTCTGCATAGTCGTAAGTGGAAATGGAGATGTTTCTTACCGGCGGCACGGTTTTTGGACTTCACCTACGTTGCTTTCCTTGGGCGGCTCAATAGATTCCATTTCGTGTGCGAATCAGACATTCTGCGTTGCAGTCGCTTCAGGCGAGTCCGCAACGTATAACGGTCACTCGTGGTCAAGGGCAATAAAAATGGGACCCAAAAAAGATACCTACGAGGTTTCTTGCCCTACGACGACGTTCTGCGCCGCCGTAGGCGACAGTGCAATTCCAGGACAGGCCAGTGCAATACTGGCGTTTGACGGCAGAAGCTGGATAAATTACGGCGTCTTTCCCACGCGTGGGGCGAAAGATCGACTTGTCAGTGTTTCCTGTTCGACCCCCCAGTTCTGCATGGCCGTCAATTTGGACGGTGAGATTTTAGGATTTAATGGCAAAACGTGGTCGCCGAGTCGTCCGTTCGGAGGAGCATCGCTTGTTTCTGTTTCATGCGCGTCGTCTGGTTTCTGCATGGCCGTGACACTTACGGGTGAAGAATCCATGTATCGCGATGGAACATGGTCATCTGAGCAGCCCATTGAGGGCTTTAAGAATGCAGGGGCATATTCCATCTCTTGCGTATCCGTTTCAGAATGCACGGTCATCGGACTCAGTGGGATGGTAACGACGCGAATGAATGGACGATGGTTAAGCCCTCTGCTTGTTTTTCCTGGAGAACCCGCGGCAGGCGTTGCAATCTCATGTGCGAGTTTGGTCCAATGCGTAGCAGTCAACGATAGGGGCTTGAGTACCAGTCGATGAGACCTCATTCATTGGCGGAAGAAATTTTGCGTGCAGAAGCCGTGGCCGAAGACTATTTCTGGGGAGGCTCAGTCTTACGCAAACTGTAAGAGTCCAGGACCTATGTCTCGCTCTGGCACCACTACTTGTGTCGCACTACTCAGTACAGAGTATGTCGAGCCCTTCCAGGCTGGCTGTCATGGACTCGAGCACCGAATTGTTCCCATTGATCCACGTTGCGCCATCGCGCAGGAGTTCCTCCGGCAATGCATCGTAGTCAAAGACCTCGGTGACGACNNGCCCGAGAAGGGTCACCGGGAGCCGGTGCCCAAAATATGCGCCGATTGAGTTCGAACTCCACCACGTAGTTGATCATGAGATAGTCATCTCCGAGCCGATGCATCTTCATGGTGAACGTGTCGCCGACGCCCGAGATGCGACGGTCGTCGACAGATCCCCGGAGCATGTCGGAACCATCGAAGTCTTGGTGACGCTGAGGATTTGCAAGGATTGCGAAAATCAGGGTCGCCGGTGCTTCGATCCTGCGTGATACTTCAAGTACCTTGCCTTCCACTTTCGTGCCTCCAACTGGCCCTTCGATTCTTTGGTTATTCGTGAACCATTTTGAGGAATATCAAACTGGGTGTCAAAAGGCGTTTCCATTCCTCGCGCGGTCCATCCCTCAAAACTACCTTTACAAAGTTCGGACTTCTTCGCGGATTAAGTACTCGTGGCTTACAATTAATCAGGAGGAAATCGCAATGAGAGTACGAGTCGACCTCAACATCTCGTTGGATGGTTTCGCCACGACTGAAGGTGGCACACCGGACAACCCCATGGGCGAGGATTGGAACAGGCTCACCGCCGCTTATGTAGCTACGCGTACGTTCCGCGAACGGGTCTTTCACGACACCTCGGGCAAGGGCACGACTGGCGTCGACGACCGATACGCCGCGGCGTATTTCGACGCGATTGGCGCCGAGATCATGGGCGCTGGAATGTTCGGCTTCCACAATTTCCCCGATGACCCCGACTGGAAGGGTTGGTGGGGTGATGAACCTCCCTTTCGCGTGCCGGTCTTCGTACTGACCCACCGAAAGCGCGACTCGATTGAGATGAAGGGTGGTACGACCTTCCATTTCCTCAGCGCCGCTCCGCAGGCGGTCCTCGAGCAGGCAATCGAGGTCGCCGGTGGCAAAGACGTGCGAGTCGGGGGCGGTGCTAGCACGGTGCGCGACTTCCTCAAAGCTGGACTCGTTGATCAGCTTCACGTCGCGATCGCACCCATATTGCTCGGTCGGGGCATCAACTTGTGGAACGCCCTTCGCGGGTTCGAAGGCGATTTCAAGATAACAACCGAAACCGCCGAGAGTGGCACGGTACACGTCACGTTTGCGCGTTCCTGATAAACACGAGTCCTGGGATGCTCAAATGAAGTCCCGTTGGCTCCGAGAAACCAAACGACGCCTCCTCACAAAAACGACGCCTCTTCACAAATAAGATGCAATTCTTTTTCGCGTGATCACTGAAGTCAAGGGAGTCAAATGCCGAACTGGCGAAGTGGGGTATGGAGCAAGCTTCAGGTCAAAAAGGTCGTTCGAGAGACGATCGCCAACACAAAAAAGGACACCGTCAATGTGGCAGCAGGAGCCTTTGCTTTTCGATGGTTCCTCGCGATCTTCCCGATCATCATCGCGCTGCTCGGCATCGCTGCGCTCGTCGAAAAACCGAGCAGCGTGGTCGTCAATCTGATTCACGGTGTGTCGAAATCTTTGCCGTCGGCGGCGGCGCAGGTTTTCACCAAGGCACTCGGCCACACGGCGAATCGCACGGGAACCGACTTTTGGGCGACCGCGATCGCGAGCGTCGTTGGTCTGTGGAGCGCAACCTCGGGAATGGTGATTGTCGAGGAGGGGCTCGACATGGCCTACGGTTTGACCGCGGATCGGTCCTTTGTCGCCAAGCGAGTACTCGCGCTCCCTTTGTTGGCAGGTGCCACCATTCTCGGCGGAGGGGCATCGGCGCTCGTGATATTTGGTTCCCAGATTGGGGGACTGTTCGCCCATTCGCTTCCCGTGGCGGGAGCGGCCTTCGCGGCGATCTGGACCGCTCTGCGGTGGTTGATCGCGCTGGGACTGATGAATCTTCTCTTCTCGTTGCTCTACTACGTCGCCCCAAATCGCCCACGACCGAGGTGGCGATGGACGAGTACCGGTGCCGTGTTGGCAACCGTCGTGTGGGCCCTCGTGTCACTGGGTTTTTCGTTTTACACGTCGAGTTTCAGTTCGTACGTGAAAACCTACGGCGCCTTTGCGGGTGTCGCGATCTTGATCTTCTGGCTGTACCTGACGGGTCTGGCCATCCTTATCGGCGGCGAAGTCAATGCCGCGATCGAGAGTACGTCGACGAACGCGGTGAAGACTCGTTGATGACTCGAAGTCCCTGCGCCACGTCATGACGCGACGACGAGTTCGCGGCGTAACGAAGTAGTACTCGACCTACCACGTGGGTTGAGCACATACGGCATCCGCCGATTGAAGTCCAACGTGCGTCGCACGCGGGGTTCTACGCAGCATCGACTACGCGGAAGCTACGCCGACTACTAGCGTTGTTCGAATGATTAAGCTCAGCCACCGAATCCCTGAGACGCCGTGGCGGGCACGAGGCACCTGGAGCATTCGACCTCGAATGCTCGCCCCACTCGTTATTGGCCTCTCACTCTTTGGAATCGGCGAAGGTCTCCTTGTCGTGTCGCACTGGGGGGCGACACCGTGGACTGTGTTCGCCCAGGGTGTCGCGAAGCATGCGCACATCTCCTTAGGCTGGTCCACCGCGTTCATCAGCGCGGTCGTCTTACTCGCGTGGTTCGCGTTGCGTGAGCGACCGGGCTTTGGGACGATCGCCAATCTCGTCATCATCGCCTACGTGTTGGACGTGACCTCGGTCACGGTCCCTGAACCGAATGACGATTGGATCAAGGCCCTCTTCATGGTGGGCGCCGTGATCCTCATTGGCGTGGGGAGCTCCCTCTATCTCACGTGTGGTCTCGGGCCAGGACCCAGAGACGGATTGATGACCGGTTTGCATCGACGACTGGGCGTAAGCGTCGTCTACGTGCGACTGACGTTGGAACTGTGCGTACTCGTGATCGGCTGGTTTCTTGGTGGCACGGTGGGCATCGGAACCGCATTTTTTGCGACCACGATTGGGTTTTGTATCGGTGCGAGTTTGAACATCTTGCGCTGGCTTGTCGTGAGGTTCCAACGTGATTAGCGCGATCCATCTCTTCCAATTCTTCGTCGCATCGACGCTCATCTTCTTGGTACCCGGTCCGAGCGTGCTGTTTACGCTGGCGCGAGGTGTCGCGTGGGGCCGAAGTGTCGCCGTGCTCACCGTCGTGGGAAACTCGTTGGGAACACTGCTGTTATCGTTCGTCGTCGCCTTGGGACTAGGTCCGCTGCTTGAACATTCAAAGACGTTGTCGATTGTGCTCCAGTTGTGCGGCGGTGCGTACCTGCTCTATCTCGGCATCGACGCGCTTCGCCATCGACAAGCGCACGCACTCGCGATGACCGTGCGCGAGGATCATCGTCCCACGAACCGGCACATCGTTCGTCAGGGCTTCACGGTCGGCGTACTCAATCCCAAGACGCTGATCTTCTTCGCCGCGGTCTTTCCCCACTTCGTCACTCGATCACGAGGCTAT
>PKZI01000061.1 GCA_003133005.1 Acidimicrobiaceae bacterium
CATACGCAGCGGCATGTGGGGCAGGTGGTGACGACCGCGAAGGTATTGATGGCTCTGCGCTCGAATCCGCATGGCTGAATGCGCCTCCTTCTTGGCCTGTTCCGGCAGGCTGAAAATATGGTTTCCACCAGGGGAGGGCCCAGGTTAGCTTCGCGAACCTGGGCACCCAGAAGCCTGGGGCACCCGGATTGGTTGCGCCCGTGGAACCCCGCTAACCGAGTAGCAGGACGCTGCCGGTGGCGAGGTCGTAGGTGCCGCCGACGACTTTGACCTTGCCCGACTTCACCGTTTCGATGTACGCAGGTATGTTCTCGATGCTGCCGATGTTGGTCAACATTTTGAGGACCGCTTCATTCGCGCCGCCGTGGCGCGGTCCGTAGAGCGCGGCCGTCGCGGCCGCGGTCGCGACGTAGGGGTCGCCGTGCGAGGAGCCCACCACGCGCATCGCGGTAGTGCCGCAGTTCTGTTCGTGGTCGGCGTGCAGGATGAAAAGCACGTCGAGCGCTCGCGCGAGAATGGGGTCAGGTTCGTAACGAGGTTCCGCCACCTTCCACATCATCGAGAGAAAGTTCTGCGTGTAACCCAGTGAGTTATCCGGGTAGACGAAGGGCATGCCCACCGAAAAGCGGTGGGCCGCGGCGGCGAGGGTGGGCATCTTTGCGATGAGTCGAACAACTTGACGGTGCAAGATATCCGGATCGTCGAGGATCTTGGCGTCCTTGTAGTAAGTCGAGAGTGCCGCAATGGCCGAGACGAGCATCCCCATTGGGTGCGCGTCGTAGTTAAAACCCTCGAGGAAGCGCTTGCGCACGTTTTCGTGAATATACGTGTGATAGGTGATCTCCCGTTCCCATTCCGCCGCTTGGATCGCGTTGGGTAGTTCGCCGTGGTTGAGCAGATACGCAACTTCGATGTAGGTCGACTTCTCGGCGAGTTGTTCAATCGGGTAACCGCGATATCGAAGAATTCCCGCGTCGCCGTCGAGATAGGTAATCGCGGACTCACAAGCGGCGGTAGCCATAAAACCGGGGTCGTAGAACCAGATACCGGGCACGACTTTAGAGAACTCACTGGCGGCGACCCCCCCATCCCTTATCGGGATCTCCCGACTCTCACCAGTGCGGTTGTCAGTGACGGTAATGGACTCGGTCACGGTTCCTCGATTCAACTAGGGGGCAGGACCATCGTAGGTCAACTCGTCAGTAAGCCCACAAATCAAGTGTTTCCCGAGGGCGAGACGATGACCAAATAGTGACGAGTTGTCGACATTTTGGCTCCGGCGGCCGCTCCGCTCACGGCAATGGTGAGTTCCGCTCGCTCCCCTGACGTCGCAGACAATGTTTTGGGGACAAAGGCGAATGATCCGAGCGGGGCGAGCGTCGTCGTCATGGTCTGGCTTTGGCTCGCGCGCGCGCCGTTGGACTGCACGAACGTGTACGTCAGGGCGACGGGTTGGAGTACGTAACTCGCGTTCGTGACCGTGATCCCAAGGCGCACGGAGCGAGTGGGTGGCAACAACAACTCGTCCACCGGCGCGGGTAGTGGCGAAGGATCAACGAGCACCGCAGTGATGCCAATGCCTCGGGTCACCGCGAGCGACGGCGCGTGCGTCAATGACGAGAACACGACTGAAAGATCCAACGAGCCCACGAGATCGCTCGTGTTCGGCAGACTCACGCGACCCGGCTCTTTGTCAAGGGCACGTCGTGCCGTACTCCACGTCTTCACCGACGTCACCAGCGAGTCCTGCGCCGTTGCCACCGACTCGCTCGGGTTGAGCACGGTAGAACTCGTCCAGGGCAAACTCAGCGCCGAAGCGATATCACTCATAAGTGATTGGTAGTCGTTTACGCGAGCCACGGTCAGTGTCGCGAGCGAAGTATTGACGTGATGGGCCAGCACCGGTGTCAAAAGGAGCGTCGCTTGGGTTAGCCAGGTGGGCAACTCTTGATCCAGTTGCGCGAGTCGCGAGGTGAAGTCCGGTCGCGACAATGTCTGACCGTTGAGTAAGAGGTAGTCGAGACGCTGATCGAAGAGATTTTCTTGTTCGATTAACGAACGCGCGAGCGCCGCAAAATTTCTATTCTCACTTCGTCGTGGGCTACTCGCTTGGTGCGCCGAGCGATTGATGTCGCGCACGAACAACACCGCGACGAGAATGACCACCAGCGCGAGCGACCACATAATGTAACGCCGCCGGCGTTGAGCGCGAGTAGTGGCCATGACGTAAGAACTTAGTCACTGCCCGTATTTCGACTCAGGACGACGTCGCTACTCGTCGTCGTCAAAGTCCTCGACGTCGATGATCTCCGATACCCCTTCGAGCATTGGTGTCTCGGGTCCCGTTCCCCACTTCGCGTCATTCATCGAGATCGCGCTCTCGTTGACGCTGGGCAGTTCGGGTACGGCCTTCGCGTGTTGAGCGCCACCGAGACGACGAATGTTGCGTGCGGACACGACGAGCCGCGACTCGACCGACTTCACCATCTGGTTGTAATGCTCAACGGAATTATTCAGCGATTTTCCTAGTTTGGAGATTGGTTCAGCCACAAGACGAATCTGGTTGACAATCTTCTCGGCCACGTCCAGGATCTCCTTCGCGTTGAGTTGCGCCTCGTGCTGCTGAAGCACGAGCGCCACCGACCACAAAAGCGAGAGAAGATTTGTAGGCCCAACGACGAGGACCCTCTCTTTGCTCGCGTAGGCGTGCAAGGTCGGGTCGGCATCGAAGGCGGCAGTGATTGCCGCATCGCTCGGTACGAAACAAACCGTGAACTCTGGCGCCGGAGCGAGCACTTCCCAGTACGACTTGTCCTTAAGGGTCTTTACGTGGCCGCGGAGCTTCTTGGCGAACTGTTCGAGGTGAGTGCGTCGTTCTGCCGCGTCTTCACTCGCGATCGCCTTTTCGAAGTCGTCGAAGGGAAATTTCGCGTCGACCGCGATACTTATCCCGTTGGGCATGCGGACAATACAGTCAGGTCGCAGCGTCTTGCCGATTTCGCTGACCCCAGAAACCTGGAGGTCGTAGTCAATACCTTGTCGAAGCCCGGACGCTTCCATCACGTTGGCCAACTGAATCTCACCCCAATGGCCACGCTGATCACCTCGACCGAGTAATTGGTTGAGCCGGCGCGTCTCTTCTTGGGTCTTTTGTTGGGACTCGAGCAACTCGTTGGCGCGCGTCTTCACGTCCGCGAGGGCAACGACGTGTTCCTTATTGAACTCAGCCAGATTTCGTTTGTACTCGTCGAGGAGATCCTCCAGAGGTTTCAGTGTGTGGGTCAACTTCGAGTCGCGTTCTTTCACCACTTGTTCCTGTGATGCGCCGAACTCTTGCACCGTGCGGGCGAGCACTCGATTCGAAAGGTTCTCGAACAGCACACCCA
>PKZI01000121.1 GCA_003133005.1 Acidimicrobiaceae bacterium
TTGGGCACCTCGACGCCGATCGCGGAGCGACCAGGAATCGGCGCGAGGATCCGTACGTCGGGCGTCGCCATTGCGTACGCGATGTCCTTGTTGAGCGACGTGACGCGCGCCACCTTCACGCCCGGACCCAGTTCGAGTTCGTAACGAGTGACCGTCGGGCCAACGGTATAACCCACGAGTGTCGTCTCGACGCCGTGCGCCTCAAGGGCGTCGACGAGTTCGGCGCCGGCCGCGTCGACTGCGGCGCGATCTTGACGTTGCTCTTTGGTCCGCTGTAGCAAGGAAAGCGGCGGCAGCACCCACTCACTCGCCAGGATCGGCTGTCGTTTGACGGGTGGCGCAGGCGCGGCGACGTCGGGTTCGCTTTCGGCGAAGTCCCCGTCGTAGCTCGGCTCGGTTTCGTACTCAAACGCTTCGTCGCTCTCTTGGACCTCGTCGTCGTAGAAGTCCTCCTCAACGATCGATTCCTCGGGTTCGTACTCTGGTTCGACCTTGCGACGTCGTGATTTTGTGGGTTCGGCGTCGCCGAGGTACTGGTCGTCGCGCGTAGGTTTAGCCGCCCACCAACGCACGAACCATCGACCCATCGCTCTCGCCACTCGCGCGATCATGGTACCTAGCGTGCGAAGTCCGAAGCCCGTGATCACCATGAGCGCCACGAGCAACAGCGCGACGAGCACCACGATCGCGCCACCGACGCCAATGCTGGCGTAAAGACCGCCACCCACGCCGACCCCGATCCAACCGCCGGCGTGACCCAACAGGCTGACGTCCGCGTGTATCCCCGGACGCCCACCCGCGATGTCACCAATACCGCTGACGCTCACGAGCAACAGTCCGCCACCCCAGAAGAAGCGGTTCCGGTCGACCTCGATCTTGTTCCAGAGCAGGCCCAGCGCGGATCCAAAGAAGAGGACGGGCACGATGAGTCGAGCCTCACCCAGCACCAACTTCAGCGCCTTCAAGATGTCGTGACCAACGGGACCGAGAGATTCGGCGTCGGCGAGCAAACAGAACAGGCCGGCGACGATCAACAAGACAATCCACACGTCGCGTTCGTGGCGCTTCCAGAGCGTTGGCTCCTGTGGCACGGACTTCTTCGTCGTTCTCGCCGCCGCCTTGGGAACCGGTTTCTTCTTATGACGCGCAGTACTCACAACTACCAAACTTACCGAACAAAGGTTCGAAAAAAGTGCTCTTGAACATAGGCTTGGTAAATGCCAACGGCGCCTGATCCCTCGTCGGTCGAACTCGCGCAGCGACTGAACGCCTCGGCCGACCTCTTCGAGGTCGTCTCGTCAACGCCACTCGGGGCGTCGCTGCACGAAGTGGTACTGCACGGCAATCCCGCGATTGGGGGCGTGGCGGGTAACGACGTCATGTTGCGCGTGCTCGACGCGAAGGGACGCTACGTGCGACGCCGCTACAGCGTGCGCGACGTCGACGAACCACGCGGTCAGCTCACGTTGTGGATCGTCACGAGCCACGAGGGGGCGGGGAGCGCGTGGGCCACGTCCGCCACGCCGGGTGATCAGATTGATGTGGTGGGGCCGCGCGGCAAGATTCTGCTCGACCGCGACGCGCAGTGGCACCTCTTCGTGGGCGACGCGACCGCACTGGCGTCGTTCTATCGCATGGCCCAGGGCATCGAATTGCCCGGCCGAGCCATATTTATTGTCGAGGTGGACAACATGGACGACGCGCTGACGGCGTCCTTTGGTGACGAACTTGGTGTCACGGGTATCTTCGTCGAACGAAATGGTCGCTCCTACGACGACCCCGAGGGGCTCTTACGCGGTCTCGCCGCGTTCGAACTTCCCAATGGAGTGGGTCACGGTTATCTCTTTGGCGAGTTCCACGTCATGCGCGCGATGCAAGTGGCGCTGGCCGATCGAGGGATGAGCGAGGACCAGCTCAGTCACAAGGCGTACTGGCGCGCGGATCGGCACAACGCCGATCACGGCGAACCCGAAAAAGACCTCTAGAAGACCGCGACTGCGGCGAGTAGCACCGGCTGACGACGGTACTTTTGGCCCAATAGACGCCCCGCCGCCCGTTGGGCGATCTTATTGAGCGACCCCACATCACGGTCGCCGTCGCGCAGCGCAACGTCGAGCGACTCGCGAACCGTGCTCGTCAGCTTCTCGAGCAGTTCAGCGTCGTGCTCGCCCTCGAACCACCCGCGTGTCGTTATCTTGATCGCGTCGACGATGACGCCCCGGTCCTTGTCGACGCCTCCCGAGATGAGTACCAGACCGTACTCGGCGAGCATGCGACGTTCTTCGAGCGGACGCTCGTCAAGGTCCCCCGCGCTGCCGTCGATGTAATGAAATCCCGCGGGGACCTGGCCCGAGCGGCGAATACCCGTGGCGCTCACTTCGACCTGGTCACCGTCCTCGCAGATAATCACGTGGTTGTTCTTGAGCCCCATGGTGAGCGCGAGATCGGCGTGATGGACCATGTGACGATATTCGCCGTGTACCGGGACGAAGTTGCGCGGACGCACTAGTTGGTGAAACGTCCGAAGTTCGCCCTGTCGTGCGTGGCCCGACGCGTGCACGGGTTCGTTGCCCGAGTGGATCACCTCGGTACCGGCGCGGTGCAGGTCGTCAATGACGCGCCCGACCGACCACTCGTTTCCCGGGATCGGGTGCGAACTCAGTATCACGGTGTCGTCGGGTCCTACCTTCATAAAACGTGCGTCACCGCGCGAAAGTTTCGACAGCGCCGCGAGCGGTTCACCTTGGCTACCAGTGCAGATCACGCAGATCTCACCGGGGCTGAAGCGATCGATGTTCTCCACGTCCACGAGGTCCGCAGTGTTGACGTGCAACAGGTTGAGTTTTCGGGCCAACTTCACGTTGGCTTCCATCGAGCGTCCCATCAGAACGATCTTGCGCTTTTGTTCGAGCGCGACGTTGATGATCTGTTGGACACGGTGGATGTGGCTGGCGAAACACGCCACGACCATGCGACGTTCGGGGCGCTCAAGAAAGAGTCGGCGTAGCGCGCCGCCCACGGATCGTTCCGACGCCGTGAAACCCGGTTCTTCGGCGTTGGTCGAGTCACAAAGCAAGAGCGCCACGCCCTCGTCACCAATCGCCGCCAGCCGAGCGACGTCGGTGCGACGCCCGTCAATCGGGGTGAGGTCGAGTTTGAAGTCGCCCGAGTGCACCACGATGCCGACCTTGGTGTGAAACGCCAGCGCGTAGGCGCTCGGCACCGAATGGGTCACCGGGATGAATTCAACTTCGAAAGGTCCAATACGTCGTCGCTCGAGGTCCGCGACCTCGACGAACTCGAGGTCGTGCGCGACTTTGGCCTCAGTGAGACGGTGTCGCGCAAAGCCCAGCGTGAGCGCCGAGCCGTAGATCGGTACGTTCACGTCCTTGACGAGGTAACGCAGAGCGCCCGTGTGGTCTTCGTGACCGTGGGTGAGCACGATACCGTCAACGCGGTCTCGACGTTCGATCAGCCAACGAAAGTCCGGCAGGATGATGTCGACGCCGTACATTGTTGGTTCGGGGAACATGAGACCCGCGTCCACGACCACGATGCGACCGTCTTGTTCGAGCGCGAGGCAGTTTCGACCTATTTCTCCGAGCCCGCCGAGGAACGTGACCCGGACCGACTCCTTAGCCACGCTGAGCCTGGAGCGACGCGACAATGTCCTTGGCGGTCGCGTCAAGAAATTCGTCGCCCTCACCAAGCGGTAATCGGCACTGACCGACCGCGAATCCGAGCGCACGAAGTGCGGCCTTGGTGGGCAATGGATTGGGGTAGGTCTCGGTACTCTCGAAGGCGCAACTCGCCTGGAGTCGCTCGTTGTACATCTGGGCCTTGAGCCAGTCGCCCTTCTCGGCGGCGCGCACGAGGCCCGCGAACTCGGGGCCCGCCCAGTGCGCGGCGACTGACACGATGCCCACCGCGCCAATCGCGAGAAACGGCAACAACAGACTGTCGTCCCCGCTGTAGAGGTCCAGGTCCTCACCGAGTACCGCCTTGGTGTGCGCGGCACTGGCGAGATCGCCCGACGCGTCCTTAAGGGCGACGACGTTGGGGTGGCTGCGCGCGAGTGCGATCGTCGTCGCGCTCGCCAACTTTCGACCGGTGCGCGAAGGGATGTCGTAGAGCATGATCGGCAACGGCGTACTCTGGGCGATCGCGCCGAAGTGGGCAATGATCCCCGCCTGACTCGGACGTGAATACGCCGGCGTCGTGGCGAGTATTCCCGCCGCCCCCGTGCCCTTCACGCGCGCGCTCAGAGCCACCGACTGGGCGGTATTGGCGAACGTCGAGCCCGCCAGTACCGGTACCGACACGGCCTCAGCGACACAGGCAAAGAGATCCAACTTCTCTTCGTCGCTCAGTGCGGGGCCTTCGCCCGTCGAGCCCGCGACGACCAAACCGTCGGTGCCCTGTTCGACGAGATAGTGAGCGAGGGTCGCCGCCACGTCCAGGTCGACATTGCCGTCGGGCGAGAACGGGGTCACCATTGCGGTGAGTACCGTGCCAAATCGCGTCGAACCCATATAGGAAAGTTACTACCGATCCTCCTGCGAATTACCCGTTCTGCGCGTGCTCACTAGGAGATGAACGAATCCAGGCCAATCGTCAGGGAGGGCTGCGAACTCACCGCGCGTAGCGCAATGGCAACCCCGTGCACGAAACTCGAGCGTTCGAAGGAATCGTGTCGAATCGTAAGTCCTTCACCAATCGCGCCGAAAAGAATCTCTTGATGTGCGACGAGTCCGGGCAAACGCACCGAATGGATCTTCACGCCTTCGTCCAGCTCGGCGCCCCTCGAACCAGCCACGGTCGCGCGCGTCGTGGGATCAACCATCCCCGCGAGACCTGCCGCTTTGCGGGCGTCACTGATCGCGCGCGCCGTGCTGAGCGAGGTGCCCGAGGGCGCGTCGAGTTTCTTATCGTGGTGCAGTTCAACGATCTCGACGCGGTCGAAATACGGTGCGGCCATGGCGGCGAAGCGTTCGGAGAGCACGGCGCCCACTGAGTAGTTTGACGCAATCACGATGCCCGTCTTCGTGGCCGCCTGTTCAACTGAAGCGCGCTGCGTCTCGCTCAGACCCGTCGTGCCAATAACGAGTCCCTTCGCGTGGGCGCCACACCACTGCGCGGACACCACCGCACTTTCGGGTGAAGAGAAATCCACCACCACGTCAAGCGTCGCGTCGTCGACACCTTCGAGTGACGAAGCAAACGACGCACCGTGAAGCACCGAGGGTTCGTGAAGGTCAACTAACGTGACCACTCGCACGTCCTCGAGTTCACCCAGTCCACTCGCGAGGGCTTGTCCCATGCGACCGGCGCCACCTACGATCACGACGCGCTTCACGGCTTCACCTTACCTTTCCGTCTTCGAGGTACCCAGCCGCGCACGAATAAGATCGACGCCAGCAACGCCAGCGTGCCCCCCACCGATCCCACGAGGCCCACGTCAATGAATGGCGCGTGATAATGGAAGTGCACCTTCCACGTACCCCGCGGGACGATGACTTGTTGAATAAGTCCGGACCGAACGACGTGCAACTTCTCAACCTTGCCCGTGGCGACGTTCACCGCAGTGGCGCGCCATCCCGGAATCCATTCCATGGAACGCTTGAGGACAGTCGGGTGCGTGGCGTCGATCGTGACCCACGAGTCGCCCCACGTCGTGTCCTCGATCTTCAATATTCGCGAGCTCGCCGCGTGTGAGCCCAACCAGTCACTCGCGCGAATGGACGTCGCACGAAAGTAGGTAAGCGAACCTACGGTCCCCTCGTCGTGCCACGCCGAGCACGAGAGCGCCTCTTGGAACGAAGTATTGAGACTGTAGGTGACACGCGACGGACCTCGTTCGACCACGGCGCTCGATCCCACTAAGACCCCGACTACGGAAGTGACGCTCACTCCGGCCGCACTCTCGTGCTGATTCGCGAAGTCGAACGTCAACGACGATCCCCCGGGGACCGTCACCACGGCCCCTTCAGGTTTACCTCTCGCGTTGAGCAATTGCGCGCTCACTGGGTACGTGGCGACCGCTTGTGCGCCGACCCCCGTGACGTCGACCGAACGAACGGGCAAGGAGACTCCGAAGTAACGAACAATGGACGCCTCGCGTGCCGGGTTGAGACAAGGACTGGGTGCCACGGTGGAAGAAGTCACCAACGAGGTGAGCTTGTCCGTGGGCACGACGACGGTCGAGAGTCGGAGTTGGTGATAGACGCCGCGCGCCAATTGACAGCCGTCAAGACCGAAGAGAGGATGCGTGTCGGTGACGTTGCCATAGAGTTCGTCGATGAGCGAGCCGTAACCCTGCACGCTCTGAAGTTTGGTGAACACATTCATGTTCGCCGCGCCGAGGTCTTCGAACGTGTAGTGATTCTGTCCCGACGGATCGACCAGGGCGTAACGACCGACAGGATCGATCAGCGTCAGCGCGTGGGCGCGCGAGGGTTCGACGTTCGCGTGTCCCGGTAAGAAACCATCACTACAGAACAGCGCGAAGACGAGCACGTCGAGCACCACCAACGCCGTGATCCAGTGCACGAAATGACGCCTTCGTAGTCCGAGCACGAGCACGAGCACGAACGCGAGCGCGATACCGAAGTGAACGAGCAACGTCGGTCGCTCGAATGTCGCGAGCGTGACCGATGGCTTGGCGTTGGTCATCCAGGTCACGATCTGATTGCCGAAGAGCAACATGAGCAGCGCCAACAACGCCGTCGCGATCGCGGGAGCTAAGGTGAACCACTTTCTTCGCCCAACGAGACCCGCTCCGATGACGTCGCGGTCGATCAAACGTTGGATGAACCAACCGAGGAACACCGTGAGTCCGAGGTCCACCACGATGATGCTGCGACTCTGCAGCCGGGTACTGCCGTAGAGCGGTATCTCGCGAAACACGTGACCGAGCGGCGTGAAGTTTCCCCACGCTGCAAAGAGGCCGACCACGATGAGAGCGACGTAGACAATCCACTGACGGTCCTCACGACGCCAGCCTCGACGCGTGACGCGTGTGAGAAACGCGAAGAACGCCACGAGGGCGAGTACCCCGACGTAGCCGGTGACCTCGGGCAGGTTGTAGTTCACGAAATAACTCGGCTGACGCAACAGTCCGTTGCCGCCGAAGAGGTCCGGTATCAGCAGCAAGCCGGTCCACTTCACGTAGAGCGATCCCGCCCCGAACCATTGGTACGTGAGATCGGTGCGTTGGGATTGGTCGATGAAGGACAGTCCGGGCAACAACTGCCCCAGTCCAATGACGAGGCCCCACGCGCCCGCCACCGCGATACCAGCGACGTACACCACTCGGTCGCGCCAGTTGACGGGTTGCCACGTCGTACGCACGAGCAGTACGACCGGCACCACGATGAGCAAGATCAATTGCATCTCGGCGATGGCGCGTGGCTCGCCAGTGAGGTTGGTGAGCCCCCATAGTCCGGCCAGCGCCAACACACTCGGCGCCACGATGCGAAGTCGTTCTCGCCACGTTGCTTCACTCGCCCGGCGCGTCGCTTGGGCCATCGCGAGCATGGCGAGTAGCGCCCACGGCAAGACCGCGTCGCCTTGTACGACGCCGAGGTGCACCATCTGGCCGATCATCGCGCCACTCCACGCGTAGACAAAGCCAGCGGTACAACTCGCGAACGTCCCTAGCTTGTGCCAGCGCAACAACGCGAAGAGCCCGAGGGCGGCGCCCGCGTACACGGCGAAGATATTGAGGACCCACGAAAGGATCGCGGGCAGCACGATGAACAGCCACGTCAAGGGAAAGAACGCACCCGCGTTCATCCCCCCGAGCAGCGGCGTGCCCGAGTCCGCTAAACGATTAAAAAGTGGAAGATGACCGCTCGCGAACTGCTGGCCGACGAGCACACGCAGTGGGAAATTCTGCAGCAGGTTGTCCTGGGCGATCGCGGGATAACCGAACAGCGCCGGCACCGAGAAGATGAGCAGCGGCAAGCCAACTAGGAGCGCAATCGCCCAACGATCGGACTTCGAAAGTGGTCGCCACCACGTCGTGGTCGCGTTCGCTTCCGCCGTCTGCATCTACCTACGCTACGTAAAACACCTGATGCCATGCCACTCAGTCACTGGGACGAAGTGGCATGGCCAGAACCTAGCGGCGTCGCGGTCGCGGGCTGCGTCGCCCGGCACCTTCACCGTCGGAGAACGACGGGCCCCCGGGACCCAAGTCACCTATCTCATCGGCGAGCTCTGCCTCAAAGGATGCCTCGAACGACGACTGTGCCTTGACGGGTGCCGCCGCTTCGCGGTCGCGACGCGGACGCTCTGAGGAATCGCGGTTTGGGCGCTCCGAAGAATCGCGGTTCGGACGATCACTCGAACTGCGCTCAGGACGCGAACGAGGCGCGTCGTCGTCACCGGCGACTGCGGCGAACTCACCGGCGAGCGAGAGCGATACTTTGCCCTGTGGATCAATGTCGTCAACCTTGACTTCGAGCGCTTGGCCCAGTTCGACGACATCTTCGACCTGACCAATTCGCTTGCCACCGTTCAGTGGCGACATCTTGGAGATGTGCAACAATCCGTCGCGACCCGGCATGATGCTGATGAACGCGCCGAACTTCGCGATGTTCACGACACGGCCCGGGTAGGTCGCGCCGACCTCGGGCGTCGGGGGGTCGAGGATGAGCGCAATTCGTCGACGAGCCTCTTCGACCGCACGTCCGTCTTTGGCACCGATGGTCACCGTGCCAACCACCCCGTCGTCGTCGACCGCGATGTCCGC
>PKZI01000110.1 GCA_003133005.1 Acidimicrobiaceae bacterium
GATCGGTGGTCGCGGCGTTGCCTCGATTTCGTCGTCCTGGGCGTCCTCGTCAAAGAATTTGGCGAGCAGTGCCGCTTCTTGTTGTTCACCTGGATCGACCAAATGAACTGAGGCCCCCACCTCGGCCGCGTACAACTCGATCATGTCGTCGCTGAGACCCTGCACGGCGGTGACGATCTCGCCTTGAAGAAAAAGAAAACGAATAATGTCCGCGGCGCTGCGATTCAGCTTGGGACCCACGTCTTTCGCGGTGGAACCGCGCTCGATGATTATTTCGCCTTCGGGAACTGGCGCACTGCTCGGTTGGCACGTGGTCTTCTGGGTCGGCTCGAGCTCTTCGACGTTGCGACGTCGTCGTCGTGTCGTCTTTCGCTGTGATCCTCTCGGTCCCCCGGTGCCGCGACCCGACGGTGCTCCGCGACCGGGCGTCGCCGGTGAGGTCGTCGACCCACCCGTGCGTGCGCCACCAAAACCCGTGGACGAACCTGGACGTGACGGCGCACCAGTGCGCGGTGCGTTTGTCGAAGGGCGAGCGCTCATGGGTCGCGACCCACCAGCGCCCGGCGCACGACTCGGTGCGCCTGGGGCCATGGGACGGCGTGTGCCCGGCGGCGGCGGAATGGGTCGACCCATGGCACTCATGGGGCGTCCGGGTGGCGGCGGAATGGGGCGACCCGATGAACTAAGCGGCGGACGGTGCGAGGCGCCGCCTTCGCCTTCGCCACCCGCACCACGTTGCGTGGGACGGATAGTCGTTGGTCCGTCGGGTGACGCAGTGCGCGTTGGTACTGGTTTCGCCACGACGGCGCGACTGCGAACCACTTTGGGTGCGTCGGCGACGGGCGCGGGTGCACTCTCCGCGGCGGGTGCGGGTGCGACGGGCGCCGCGGGTGCGACGGGCGCGACGGGTGCGCTTGAGATAACGGGTGCGGGTGCGACGCGAGAGGGTGTTTCGGTCACTTCGGCGAGGGGTGACGCGCTCGCAGACGTTGCTTTCGCCGTCGACGCAGTCGACTTCGTCGCCTTGGTGGCCTTGGTTGGCTCTTCGGGTTGCACTTCACGGCGCAGCCCGTCAGCGTCCGCGCGACGACGAATGCGGTCAGCCTGCGCGTCTTCAATCGAGGCCGAAGGGCTCGAAGCACCGATACCGAGCTTTTGAGCGAGCGCGAGTAGCTCCTTGCTCGTCATACCGAGTTCCTTCGAGAGCTCGTGCACCCTGATCTTCTTCTGTGCCAAAACGTTTCCTTACTTCGCGCTCACTTTTGCGAGCGCAGTTATATATTCTTTCACAACTTCGTACTTTTACTGGCTTTCCATACAATTTGCAGGGCAATGGCGTCGTTCTCGCTTACCGGCTTACGCAGTGCTCGCGATAACTGGCCACTTTGTACCGCGTCACCGCACCCCGTGTCGCGACACCACCACGCCCCTCGACCGGTCCCACGACCGAGGTACCAACGCCCGTTGCCGTCGCGACCGGCGCGAACCAAAGAGCCACTCTCTCGCCGGATTCGACACACGACACACGTGCGATGCGACGTTATGCGTCGCCCTCCGACACCGATTCGCTTTGGACCTCATCCACCTCTTCGACCATGACAATTTCCACGACGTCACCCTGCGCGTCAGTGATCAGCACGTCCTGGACGATCTCTTCAGAACCGTCCGCGGACTCGACGACGACCACCGACTCGTCAATGACCGCGTCACCATCCGTCCAGACCTCCTCAACGACCACGGGCTCTTCACCCTCGTTCTCCGAACGAATGTCGATGCGCCATCCCGTGAGTCGCGCGGCGAGCCGCGCGTTCTGGCCTTCCTTGCCAATGGCGAGCGAGAGTTGCTGATCGTGCACGATCACGGTGGCGATGCCCTCTTCCTCGTTCAGTTGGACCTCTCGCACGCGCGCGGGCTGAAGGGCGGCTTGGATGAACTCAATCGGGTCGTCACTGTACGGCACGACGTCAATGCGCTCACTGCGCAATTCGTTGGTGATGTTACGTACGCGACTGCCTCGCGCGCCCACGCACGCGCCCACCGGGTCGACCATCTGATCGTTGGACGCCACCGCGATCTTGCTGCGGTGACCGGGTTCGCGCGCGAGCGCCTTGATCTCGACGATGCCGTTGGCGATCTCGGGAACCTCGATCTCGAAGAGCTTGGCCACGAGGGCGGGGTGCGTGCGACTCACGACGATCTGGGGGCCCTTGTTGGTCTTGCGTACTTCAACGATGTAGACCTTGATGCGCGCNNTCGAGCAACGTGTAGCGGTTGTCGTTCTGTTGCACGGTGCCCGACACGATGTCGCCTTCGCGATTAGCGAACTCTTCGTACATCTGACGTCGTTGGATGTCACGAATCAACTGCATGAGCACTTGCTTGGCGGTTTGTGCGGCAATTCGCCCGAAGTCCTCGGGGGTGGCGTCCCACTCGCGCGTGACGTTGCCCTCGAGATCGAGCTCGAGTCCCCACACCTTGATTTCGCCGGTCTCGGGATTGATTTCCACTTCGGCGTCTTCGGCCGAATCAGGCCGACGCTTGTAGGCGGCGAGCAGCGCGTTCGCGAGCGCGATGAGAAGTTCGCCCTCGTCGATGTTCTGGTCACGGGCGATTTGTCCGAGCGCTTCGAGAAACTCAAAATTCGCCATTGCTAGCCTTTCCTGCCCGCCGTCGTGTTAGTCTTTCCCCGCGATGGGGTCGGTTTCGCCTGCGCACCCCACTCAAAAACGGTGCGCGCGCGCTCAATTGACGCCAGAGCAACGGTGACGTCACCATTTTGGGCGTCGCGCAGCGTCACCGTGTTCTCGTCAGAGGCGAGGACCGTGCCTTCGAGCCGGCGCGTGGATTCGCCCTCGCGAATCTCGCGCAGCGTCACCACCTCGCCGAGTGCCGAGGCGAAATGTGCCGGCGTGCGTAATTTGCGTTCGAGCCCGGGACTCGAGACGTCCAAGGTGTAGCGACTCGAAATGGGGTCGTTCTGGTCCAACCACTCCGAAATCGCCCGATTGGCGGCGGTCAGCGATTCCAAATCGACGCCGCCCTCTTTATTCACGACAACGCTCAGGGTCCCGCGCTCGAATTCGACATCGTAGAGCGAGAGACCTAAGGGAGAGAGCACCGTGCGGAGCGGGGTCTCGAATTCCATGGCCATCACGCTCCTCTCGGTGTCGCTCGTCGTCGGACAATAAGAAAGCGCGGGCCCGAGGCCCGCGCTTAAACGAGTCCAAACGTCCTTTGCGGACTGTCGGGTTCAATGATACCAGTTTTGAGGGACTTTCACCATGCGCCGCGGCGACTTTAGGGGGTTACGAGCCCTGATTTGGACGCAAAAATTTACACAAATCTAATATGACTTCGCCACGAGACAGACCAGGTCCTCTTCAAGGTCACTGGTCGGTATGGTGCCGTCGGCTCGCTGGAGGCATCGAACCGTCAGCGCTTGATCCTTCAGTGCTGCCTCGTCGCTGGGTCCAACGAGACTCCAGGGCAACTTGGCGAAGCCGTTTTGTGCGGCTTCGATCGCCTGGGCGAGCGACCCCACCTCTGTCGTGTGCGAATCACGCCACACGCGCGCGCGTTCGAACAGGTCACGCTGCATCGAAGCGAGCAGGCTGGAGGCTTCGCCACCGACTCCCGCCACCGGCCAGCTGATTTTCGCAGAGGTGTCGCGACGCGTGACGCTCACGACGCCCTCTTTTAGATCGCGAGGTCCGACGTCGACGCGCAGGGGCACGCCTTTAATCTCCCAGTCGGTCACTCGCCGACCGAACGAGCCGCGTCCCGCGTCGAGCACGACGCGAACGCCAGCATCCTCGAGCTGCGCGCGCACGTGCTCGCACGCCTCGTTCACCTCGGGTTCGTCGCGCACGCCAATGACGACGGCCTGTATTGGCGCGAGCGCGGGTGGCACGATGAGACCCTGGTCGTCACCGTGGGCCATGATGAGTCCACCCACCAGTCGCGTCGACGCGCCCCAGGACGTCGTGTAACAGAGCTCAGACGCTCCCCCTTCGCTCTGGTAGAGAATGTCGAACGCGCGCGCAAAGTTCTGACCGAGTTCGTGACTCGTGGCCATCTGCAACGCCTTACCGTCACGCATCATGCCCTCGCAGGTGAGTGTGTTGATGGCGCCCGCGAATCTCTCACTGGGCGGCTTAATGCCAATGTAGGTTGGCACGGCGAGGACCTCCTCGAGAAACGCGTTGTAGACCTCCACTTGAATCCTGGTCGCGTAGGCACGAGCGTCTTCGAGCGTGGCGTGCGCGGTGTGGCCCTCTTGCCACAAGAACTCCGAAGAGCGCAGAAAGAGACGTGGTCGCAATTCCCAACGCACCACGTTCGCCCACTGATTGAGCAACAGCGGCAGGTCGCGGTAGCTCTGAATCCACTTGGCCATGAACTCGCCGATCACCGTCTCTGACGTGGGCCGCACGACGATGGGCTCAGCGAGTTTCTCGCCACCCGCGTGGGTGACGACCGCGAGTTCGGGGCTGAACCCCTCGACGTGTTCGGCCTCTTTGGAGAGGTAACTCTCGGGAATGAAGAGAGGGAAATACGCGTTCTGCGCGCCCGTCCGCTTTATGCGCGCGTCGATCTCACTTTGGATTCGTTCCCAGATCGCGTAACCGTAGGGGCGGATCACCATCGTGCCGCGCACGGGGCCGTTGTCGGCCATCTCGGCCTTGGCGACGACGTCCTGGTACCAACGCGGGAAGTCCTCAGATTGGGGGGTCAGCGCGTTCGGCGAGGCCACAATTCTCCTTTGTACACGTCGCCCACGCGACGTGGCGACAGCCTACCGAAGGCCCATCTAGTGACGAGTGCGGTGTCGAATCCTGTCGATGCGCTCATTGGCGTGATTCGCGTCGGTGCCCCTGTCGTCGAGCAGTAATGCTCGGTCCGCGGCCGCTTCGGCCTCCGCGCCGACGTCCTTGGCGCGAAGTCGCGCCTCGACACCTTCGGCGGCGATCTTCTTCGCCTCCTCAACGAGTGCCGCGACCATTTCATCCTCGGGCACGACGCGCACGATCTGACCTTGAATGAAGAGATGTCCGCGCTTCTTACCCGCCGCAATACCGAGGTCGGCGTGGCGCGCCTCGCCGGGACCGTTCACCACGCAACCCATCACCGC
>PKZI01000009.1 GCA_003133005.1 Acidimicrobiaceae bacterium
TACGGCGCGACCTGCGTCGCTGCGGTGCGCCCCACGTTGGAAAAAGTCCTGTCCGTTCACGATGAGGAGGTTCACGAAGAGCCCGATGCCGAAGGGTCACCATCGAGAGTTGAAGAGCCCACTCCGGCTCCGGCGGACGCGTTGGACGAAGTCCACTCAGAAGAATCCCTCGATTCACCCGGCAAGGTTGCTCTGGAACGACCGGTAACGGCGAGTGACCGGGATGTTCAAAGTCACGAGTCGACCGACGCTGGGGAGTCGAAGGACACCGTGGTTGCTGCGGCAGCAAGTACCTTGTCCGACCCTGACGATCATGAGGTTACGGAACCGGAGCGAACCATTCAACCGGACGAACTGACGACTCCGCGAAAGACGCTACGGACCACTGCATTTGAGCCATCCACATCGATTTTTAAGCGGGAACTTTCCGACGGCANNAAGAAGAAAAAGAAGAAGAAAAAGAAGAAGAATTAGGAAGATTTCTTCTGGAGTACCTTGTTCTTTATGCGTTGGGTAGTGCGGCCGGTGGGAGAGCGGCCGGTACCCTCCTGGGGAACGGTGCCCGCAATAAAAATTCGGCTGGTAACGAGCACCATGGTCGTCCTCACGGTCGCAGCCATCACCATTGTTCCACTGACCACTCGAACCATCGCGACTGCCAACACGCTTCAAATGGCGTCGGATAACTCCGTTACCGGTTGGTATCCAAATGAGCCGGCGCTCTCGCCCGCCAATGTAGAAGGCGGTGACTTCGGCGAGCTCTTCGATACGCAACTCGTTGGGAAGGTGTACGCCCAGCCGCTCGTCGTGCAGCCGACTGTCCTCACGGTGACCGAGAACGACTACGCCTACGGCATAAATTCGACGACGGGAGCGATTGAGTGGCAGGACGACTTCGGTCCTCAAGCTGACCCACTAGCGCAGATCAATTGTGCTGATATTGGGGCCACGCTCGGAATCACCGGAACACCCGTAATCGACCCCAGTACCGACGTCGGCTACTTTGTCGCGGCAAAGGATTCTGGAGCGAATGGATCGACCCAGTGGTTCATGGAAGCCGTGAACGTCCAGACCGGTGCTACGCCCGCAGGTTGGCCATCGGGCGGTGTGCCTATCGAAGGCAGTGCTGATAACGATCCCGGCACGGTGTTCAACGGGGAGTATCAGACGCAGCGTCCGGGCCTCGTGTTGGTGAACGGCGTCGTCTACGCCGCATTCGGTTCGCAGTGTGACTTCGGTAACTGGGAAGGTTGGCTGGTCGGTGTCTCCGAGTCGAGCGCGAGCATCACCACTATGTGGTCATCGGAGGAGGACGTCCCCGACACCGGATACCAGGTACCCGGTGGAGGTATTTGGCAATCGGGCTCGGCACCCGTCGTAGATAGCAACGGCGACATCTTTGTCGCGACTGGTAACGGTGATGTCCCCAGTACGCCCGAGGCGGGCACCGATACCGCCAATACAAAATACGGCGAGGCGGTAGTCGAACTTCATACCCCGCCGGGTCAGCCCAGTGGTCCACTCCAGGTCGTCGATTTCTTCATCGCCGCGGACGCAGTCACTCTCAATAACCAAGACGGCGACCTCGGCTCGGGTGGTCCGGTGGAATTGCCCCCAAGTATGGGAACACCGCAGGAACCGAACGTTCTCTTGGAAGATGGCAAACAGGGCATCTTGTATGTTCTGAACGCCAATGAACTTGGGGGCTATCAGCAAGGTACGAGTGGAACCGACAACGTACCCGCTGAGGAAGGTCCGTACGGGGGCGTATGGTCGAAGCCGACGGCATGGCCGGGCGACGGGGGTTACGTCTACATCGCAACCGCCGGGGCGGTGGGCTTCGATACCACCGGTGGCTCCCTCAACGTCTTCCAGCGAATGGTAAGTAGTGCAGGCGTTGTCTCGTTCGAACTCGTTGGCCAAACGGCCAACGCTGGCAACACGTTCGGGTATGGTTCCGGTGCGCCCATCGTCACATCGAACGGCACAATCTCGGGTTCGGCGGTCCTGTGGATCATTCACGCCAATGACTCCACGGGCGCTGACTCGCAGCTTCAGGCCTACAACCCCGTTCCTACTAATCCTGGATCAGACGGATCGTTAGAGGAGATCTGGCAGTCAGGAACATTTACCGCAGACACTTTCTCTCAGCCCGGCGTTGACAATGGCATCGTGTACGTGGGTACCAAGGACGGAACGCTGCTCGGTTTTGGCGACCGGGCTTCGGCGACACCGGCGCTCACCGCCGCCAGCGTTAACTTCCCTTCTACGGTGGTCTCTCAGTCAGTCAACTCCACGGCCACGTTTACCGCGTCCGCGCCGACCACAGTGACGTCCTTCGTTGAGGCCGGTTCGGCATTTACTATGGGTGCCCCCAGCCTTTCACTGCCGGCATCGCTTTCAGCAGGAGAGTCGATAACCGTCCCGGTCACCTTTACGCCTGCTGCGCTCGGCGTTAACGCGGGGCAGTTGACGGCCAATCTCGCGGGAGCTACGTCGGTTCTCTCGTTAAGCGGTCAAGGCGTGACGTCGACGGCCACGCTCAGTGCGGCTCCGGATGAGGTTGATTTCGGGCTCCAGCCGATCGCGGGATCGCGGGTCACCGAAACCGTCACCTTTACGAACGTTTCACCGAATTCAATCAACATCACCGGCTTCTCCGGCCCGGCGTTGCCCTTTTACGTGCCGGATCCACCAGCAGCGCAGATTCTCGGTTCGGGTGGCCAGGTCACGTTCAGCGTTTTCTACTATCCCCCCGGATCTTCTGGCGACTTCGTACATGTGTTTAACACCGTGGCGACCCTGGACACGTCTATTGGAGACTTTGGTGAGGCTATCGACGGCACCGCGGCGCCACCGGCTCAGATAACAACCGTCCCCAACACGTTGAGTTTCGGGAACGTGGACGTCGGGTCCTCGGCGACGCTGGACTTCAACCTGGGTGACCAGGGCGGTTTTCCTCTCACCATTACGCAGTCGACGCCCCCCTCTAGTCAGGGCTTCACGGCGCTGACGAACCCCTTCACGCAACTCGCGGGCAGCGGGAACGTGATACCTGCCAATACTTCGATCGCGGAGAGCGTAGGGTTCGCTCCGACGTCGCCGGGACCCGTAACCGCGACCTGGCTCTTCGAAGGGAACGACGGTAGCGGCGTGCAAACAGTCACTCTCACGGGCACCGGCGTCTCGCCATCGCCATCGCCACCGCCGCCAACCCCGCCAACCACTCCGACCACCACAACTCCTACTCCAACGACGCTGACGATAACTGCCGAGACCGGACGAGTTGGAACAGCGCTCTCCCTTAGGACTAGCGGTGATCCCAATGGTGGCGCGCTGAGTTTTATCGTTCGCGATGGAACGGCGACCGGCTGCGAAGTTTTAGGACACACGCTCAATGCAAGAAGTGCTGGCACGTGCATAGTTACCGCCACAAAGTCAGTTAGTGGTTCCAGTCCTGCCGTTACTTCCCCTCCAACTGCAATCTCATTCACGGGCCAGATAAAGGTCTCGCGGCCGGCGCCCCTGACGATCGCCTTCACCCAGGGCAGCGGGATCTTAAGTAGCGCCGAGAAGCGCGCGATTCGGGCGTTCGCTAAAAAGCTCCATCCGAACGACTCAGCGACGTGTGTCGGATTCGCGAAGGGCGACTCCTCGCTCGCCCTCCTTCGGGCCAGCGTGGTCGCACAGTATCTTGATGATCAGATAAAGGTTCATGTTTCGCTCAAGGTAAATACCAACAGCGCCAATAACCAAGCAGTGGTGACGACGGTGTAGGAGAGAACAGAAGACGAACGTCGTCTGTCCGCGTGGCCACGTTCAGAGAACGTAATTGCATGGATCAATCTCAATCAATTGGCTAGTTGGAAACAGAGTGAAGTGTCGTGTTGGTCCCAATCAGGGGACAAAATTCAACCGCGAATAGCCAGGTGAATTGACATTGGACGTGGCCCTACCCACAAGGGCTTGTTGGGTGAACCACCTCAGTTGCTCACTGAGAAGCGACTCCGAGAATCCGGATGCACGCGAATATCATTCACCAACGACGTTCAAAAAAGTCGTCACTCCCTGTGAATTGTTCAGTATTAAACACTGACGTTTGAAAGCGGAAATACTCACGAAACCTTTTCACT
>PKZI01000011.1 GCA_003133005.1 Acidimicrobiaceae bacterium
CGGTTCCAAAATCAACCTGCTGAGTCTTTCGGATGTCACCCGGACCTCGTTGAAGGCCGGAGTGAAGATTGGCTCAATCAAGTACGCCGTTCAATTGATGGTTGATGCGAAGGGCCTCATCTCGGGTTTATTTTTTTCGCTCGCCGCCCCCATTCCTACGCCCAAGGTGTCATCGTGGTCCCAAATCACCACCGATCTCAAGAACGCCGCACCCGACGTCAGCTTTCTCGCCGCCCAACTCACAACACACGGGAGGTGTAGCGACCTGCACGAGATGAGTGCTGATACGCCTCGGCCGCTTGGATCAATGTTCAAACTCTTCGTCTTGGGCGCACTCGCCAACGCGGTGAAGGACCACGCCATCAGCTGGAATCAGAAGCTGATGGTCACCAGCGCGGTCAAGGTCTCGGGTAGCGGCATACTGCAGAGCGATCCGAATGGGACGGCACTCAGCGTCGAACAAACGGCCATCGACATGATCTCGGTGAGTGACAATACGGCGGCGGACATGTTGCTCGCACTCGTAGGTCCCAGCGCCGTCGAAGCGCAGGTGCACGCATGGTCAACGCACGCCGCACTCGACGATCCTTTTCTTAGCGTCGCTGAGCTTTTTGCCCTCAAGTGGCACAATTTTCCAACGCTCGCGAACCACTACCTAGCCTTAAATGCACGTGGCCGCGCAGCGTACCTGACGTCGACCGTTGACAAGATTCCACACAACGACATCACCTCATCGACAAGTCCACGCGACGTCGGCACTATTGAGTGGTTCGCATCACCTCAAGACATTTGTCACGCCTTTGCTGGACTCTCGTCACTCGAAAGTGAACCAGGTTTGAATCCGCTGAACACCATTCTCGACACCAACAATGGTGGCATTTCGTTGAGCGCCACCACGTGGAATCGTGTGTGGTTTAAGGGCGGTTCAGAACCGGGTGTGTTGACGCTCGGGTACCTTGCCCGCATCCCCACGGCCCAAGGCTTGGTCGTCGTCGCGATGCTCGAGAACCCTTCAAAGCCAATCGCTTCGTCCGCCACTCTGCTCGGGCTCGGTGTCGTCACGGGGGCGTTGAACTTGCTCCAAAGCGACTGACGATGGAAAGTATTGAAAATGGCGAAACACACTCGCCGCATCCGTCTCCGAGCAACAACTATTAGTCAATTGTTATCTCCGGGCGCTCTGGTTTCCCGCTTCGCCGTCTAGAACTGAAGTAGACGAAAGTGAGGCTCGAAATGCCATTCAGATTTCAACATCCAGGCTTTGGCGGCCATCCGGGCTTTGGAGCCGGGGGTGCCATAGTCATGATTCTGTTCCTGGTGCTTCTCGTACTTGCCGTGATGTGGGTCATCGGCAATTTTACGCATCGACACAATCACGTACACCACGGACCCGGGCCGCAAGGCTTCAATCGCACCGGACGCCCACCAGTCAACCTCGACGCGCAACGAATCCTCGAAGAACGCTTTGCTCGTGGTGAAATCGACGCAGACGAATTCAAGTTGAAGCGAGACCTACTGCGCGATAACTCGTAGATTTTCGCGTACGAGTGTCGCGCGCGAAAATCCTCTTCAGTATCTCCGCCAACGCTGCAGTTGCAGTTAGGCGAGCGCGGCGTCCAAGGTGATGGTCGTTCCCGTAAGGGCCTTGCTCACTGGACATTGAGCCTTGGCATCATTGGCGACCTTCTTGAATCCTTCATCATCGAGTCCTTCGACGTCGCCACGAACGAGAAGTGCGATCGTTGATATTCGAAATCCACCAGCAGGGTCTGGTTCCAGCGTCACCGTGGCGTCGACCTCAAGACCCTTCGGCGTCGCGTCCGCTCGCGCGATGAACGCCGAGAGTTGCATTGCGTAACACGAAGCGTGCGCCGCGGCAATCAATTCCTCTGGACTCGTCGTGCCGTCAGCGTCATCTGCCGCTCGTTTCGGGAACGAAACATCGTACGATCCCACCCCGCTACTCGTTAACGTCACGCGTCCCGATCCGTCCTGTAATCCGCCGATCCAACTCGTGTGTGCGCTTCTCTTTGGCATCGTTCCTCCAGCGTTTGCTGTTTGTAGTGTAAGTCGACACCGCCCTCCCGGTTCGAACTCATCGTTGGTCGCTCGTAATTTCGCTCAGGATACGGCCAAAACACGATGAAACGGACTAGTTCGACCTTTCATCTAAACTTGTTGGTCGAACANNAGCAGCGTGGCAACAAAGAACCCCAACGACAATCGGCTTCCTAACGGGGATCGCCTTGAGGCGTTGGGCGCTGCGATTGAGCGACGAGCTGAAGGTAATGGCGTTCGTGGATCGCGCCGACCGGTCAAGCGTCGTCGAGTTCGCTGGGGACGGCTGATAGCACTTTCGATCGTAGGAATCGTCGTCGTCCTCATACTCGGAGTCGTCGCCGACTACTTCTACCTCGGTTCCAAGATTCACCGCACGCACGTGAACTCACTACAAACCGCGAACGGACCCGAGAACATCTTGCTTGTGGGTTCGACGAATAGATGTGCTCTCAAGGTGCAGAACAAGGCCTACGGACTATGCCAGGACGGCGTGAATGGCATCAACAGCGACATCGTGATGATCGTGCACGTGAATCCGGCAACGCGACAACTGGGACTACTTTCGATTCCGCGCGACCTGTTCATTCCAAATGCACGTATCGATGGGGCGAACAAAATCGACGCCGCGCTCTACGAGGGCCCGAGTCAACTCGCGACGGCCATCGAAGAGGACTTCGCCATTCCGATCAACCATTTCGTCGAACTCAACTTCGACACGTTCGCAAGCGTGGTGGACGCCCTCGGCGGTGTCTATATGTACTTTCCTGTCCCAATCTTTGACGCGGAATCTGGCCTCAACATTCCCCATCCCGGTTGCC
>PKZI01000004.1 GCA_003133005.1 Acidimicrobiaceae bacterium
TTACCCGCTCGGGTTCGCCAGCCAGTGAAGAGTAGTCGTGCCCCCTTCTGAACCCACCGAGGCATTCGTCTGGATTTGGTTACCGGGTTCTCTCCATCCCGTGGTTGCGGGAGTGTTGGAACAACGCGGCGTAATGTTCGCATTCGAGTACGCGCAGAGTTACCTCGCGCGCCCGGATCGGATCGCACTCTATATTCCGGAGCTTCCACTTGAACCCGGGGCCATATTTCCACTCGTCGGTGAAGTAGCGGGTTGTCTTCGTGATGCGGGACCTGATAGTTGGGGACAACGAGTCATCGAGAATCGGCTCGTCGGCAACGGGAGACTTCCCGCCAATGGGCTCGGACTACTCACGAGCCTCCTGGAGTCGGCGTCAGATCGCATCGGTGCGCTGGACTTCCAGGCGTCTCCTTTTGATTACATAGTTCGCGCAACTGGAAAAGCGACATTGAATGAGCTCAGCGAAGTGGCAACGTATGTCGAAGCAGGGGAGCCTCTCCCACCTGCGCTCGATGAAGCGCTACTGCAGGCAACGCTCATTGGAGGAGCGCGTCCCAAGGCGGTCTTGGACGACAACGATCGGCAGTTAATAGCGAAGTTCTCGTCCAGCTCGGATTCGTATCCCGTCGTCAAGGCTGAGTTTGTTGCGATGGAATTGGCCCGTCGTGCGCGTCTCGACGTCGCGTCTGTTGAGATCACTTCCGCATTGGGTAAAGACGTACTTCTCGTCGAGCGCTTTGACCGTCGCACCGACGGAACGCGCAGAGCGATGGTGTCCGCGCTAACAATTCTCGGACTTGATCCTCACACCGAGGGTTGGTACGCCACCTACCCAGATCTCGCCGACCAGATTCGATCTCGATTCACCGAACCCGAGAATTCCCTTCGAGAGCTCTTTTCGAGAGTCACGTTCAGCATTCTCGTAAGCAACACGGACGACCACGCTCGCAATCACGCGGCCTTTTGGGATGGTTCCATGCTCACACTCACTCCGGCGTACGACCTCACTCCGTCGCGGCGCTCAGGTGGCGAAGCGACGCAAGCGATGGCGATTGGTCGTGACGGATACAAGTTGAGTCAGCTCGTCGGTTGTGTGGAAAGGGCGTCAGAGTTTTTGTTGAGTAAAGCCGAGGCCAGGGCGATCATCGATCATCAGATCGACGTCATCCGCGCTAACTGGGAGGACACGTGTGACCTTGGTCGACTTTCGAGGGTGGAACGCGAATCGATGTGGGAGCGTCAGTTCATCAATCCCTTCGCGCTCTTTGATTACTGATCAAGGCTCGCCCGGCGAAGTTGAATCAGACTTGTTCCCCTGGACGAACGAAAGAGACGTGGTGATCACTTCGGCCCTACAACGATTTCGATTCGAGTCGAAGCGTCCGAGAGTCGTAAAGTTAGATTTTCCTCAGAAACCCAGCCCAAGGAGACGTGATGGCGAGATACCTGATTTCATTCGATGATGGCGCGATGACCTTTCCTGAAGAGGATTTGCCAGCGGTGGGCGAAGCCGCGCATGGAGTTGTTTGGGCGGCACAAGAGGCGGGAGTGTGGATCTTCGGCGGCGGACTGCAGAGTCAGCGGGCCAGTGTCGTGGCTACTGACGGAACGATCGCGGAAGGTCCGTATCCGGAGACCAAAGCTGTCATCGGCGGCTTCTCGATCATTGAGGTACCGACGCACGAAGAAGCTTTGGAGTGGGCTGGCAAGTTCGCCACAGCGTGTCGCTGCGCACAAGAGGTTCGAAAAATAATGGACGATCCGCTCGTTTAGTACTTCAAGAGTCGCGCGCGAAGGGTGAGTTTTTCAACCACTTCACGAACTGCAAGTGGTCATGAATCAGAATCACCTGGAACCCGCGTTGATTGATTACGTGAAATTGCGCTTGGCGACTATCGAAGAATGTGACAGTGAGGAAATACTCTTGAAAAATCGAAACTCGAGTTCTATTCCTAGATGATTCAGGTAAGCCGGATTCTGGTCATCCGTCAAAGGCTGTTGTACTGGCTGGCGAAGGGGATGTAAATTTAGATTCCCTTCAATCAAGCATTCGATCGATTATTTCCAAGTCACCCGTTTCGGATACCTTTGCGGGGAGGATCTTTAACAACTGCATTATTTTTGATTTTTCCAGTTTCTTGAAAAAGACTGGTATTCTTTGTGTGTTAGCGGTTCGATTAGTAGGCTTAGCGCCGAATGTAGTCGAAGTACCGCTGATATATGGGGTCTCGGAACGCACGAGGCCCCTTTTTCTTTTCTTACGGGGAACGGACCAAGCTCCTTTGCGCGGCATTTCCTTACGACTACGTGCACAGGACGCTCCGCTCTTCGCCGCCTTCACTGATCGATTTATCTTTAACGCACACTTGAGCGAGACCGGCGCGCAGAGCTATCGCCTCAAGTCCACGCAAGCATGACGAGCGCAGAAGAACTAGGGGGTTTGCTGGAGGCGAGCATTGATTTCGGCCAGGTCGCAGCGCGAGAAGTCGTAGTCGCCGCCACTCCAATGCACGTAGTTCTCGTGCTCTTCATCGTTCGGATCCTTTAATGCATCGAGGAACTGACGAAAACGGCCAACTCCGCCGACGTCTTCGGGTGGTGCGGCGAACTCGCCGCCAGAGCACACCGGGTGCTTGAGGGCGAATTGCACCGGAAAGGCGGCTTCCACTTCTATCAGCAGTTTCCAGTTATCGCCGAAGTCATAGGAGTACTTGAATGAACTACCGACCGGGACGACTTGAGTGATCTTCACACCTCGCTCGTTGCGCCAGTTGAAATCGTCATCCTCATCGAGTTCGGGTTGGCCATACCGTACGTCCCCTACCTCAAAGATGTGCATGTGATAGTCCCACCACAACATCAACTGTTGTATTACGCGGTGCAGTTTGGGCAAAGCGATGGTGTCCGGGACGAGTACTCGGCGCCACACCACCGGTTCAAAATCCGTCAAACTCACGCGCAACTGGAGAACGTTTGCTACTGGCGGCCCATGGGGATCCCAATCACTCACGCCGTCAGGTTACGAGACTCGATTTCTCCTCAGGTGGGGCCAATTTAAATGCGCACAGCGGGGCCAAATTGACTTGACGTTCCATGCTGGATTTAAGATAATCTCTAACTAAATTCAGAAAAAGCGTTATTTTTCGGAACTTAAGGTAAAATGAAGTTCGTGGTAGATAATTCACCCATATATCGATTCGCGCAAATCTCTAAGGATCTGCCCCGAGCGAACGCCGGTCTTGCAGTGATGATGGCCGACGCTCTTGACGCAATCGAACTCGAGAAGCTCACGCCCGAAGTAACACGAAAGCTGGAATCAATCCTCGGAACAGGAGAGGCCGCGGAGAGCGGAGTACCTGTCTCGATTGCCGCGAAACTCCTGAACGTTTCCGAGCGCACTGTTCGAACGTGGATAAATAAGGGAGTCCTGAAGAAACTAGGAAGATCCACACCGTTGCTCATAAAGACTCGTTCACTGGCAGAGGCCCTGCATTCGGTGCGACTGATTCGAAACGCTGCCGGGGAGGATGCGAGACTCTTGCGCTGGTGGAGTGAGAGACAAAATTTTGACGAACTCGCCAGTCGGCTAACCAAAATGGATATGCGTGTGACACTTGATCTCGAAAACCTCGACGAAGAACTGTTCACCTGAGTGCGCGTCGGCCCGCGTCGTCGGGAAAGAATTCGTATCCATTTCGAGTACAGCTACTCCCAGGCGCTCGCGAAGATGCCAAGAACCTTCCGGTCGGACTACGTAAGGATCTCAAGGCTGCGTTGCTCGCGCTTGGACGCGAAGGTTGTGTGGCGGCTAACTATGCGCTGAGTGGGCCAGAGCCATTGTCAAATCTTTGTGTTCGTCACCTTAGAAATGGGTGGAGGATAGTCGTTGCCTTTCCATCCCTAAACGAGGTGGCAATTGTGATGGTTGATCGCCATCACTCGTCAAACGACCCCTACGTCAAGATGGCGAAGCAACTCCGGATTGAACTTTACGAAGGGACCAAGAACAAGCCACCTTGCTGTGATGCCGCGGCTTTACCGCCGCTCGACTCCAACGTCGTGGCTGCGCTCGGTGAAGAACAAGATCGACTGATTCGACGCCGTCGTCGCGCAGGTTCAAAAGAGCGGGATTCTCCTTAGTCGGCGAAATGTAAGATCGCGTGCGCATTCGAAACCATTTGCACGACACGCAAGTGGTTCGAATTAGAGGATAAGATGAGAGCGAGTTCGTTGAGCTGTCAATCGTGATTTCGTGTGGCGCAGAAAGTTTGTACATTGCAAGTCGGAGAATGTGAGCAACCCAGTTAGCAGTGCTGAATAACAGAAATCATGAGACACCACCTTGAAAAGGTTGGTGCATACGAATCTCACGGCGTCGGAGGCCGGCCGAGAAGCAACGTAGCCTCGTCGGCAGATCTCAAGTCGCTCGTTGGGCTGTGGCGTAAGAAATGAGAGTGGTCTTTGTCTGTCGTTAGTGTTTGACGACGGCACAGGTACATTTGACCGTCGGTCTCGACGACTCGAAAGATATCCAGTGAAGGCAGGTAAAGCGCAATCGAATCGGCGGTTAGGGGACCCGGCCGCTCGCATTAGGAGGTTTCGCCGACAAAGTGGATGAAGTCGACTCGATGATGGACTTCGAGGAAAGCGTCGT
>PKZI01000209.1 GCA_003133005.1 Acidimicrobiaceae bacterium
GGTCCTGGAGGCCGCGGGTTCGACCCCCGTCGCTCACCCCAAGGGATCGTCGTTCGTCCACTTCCGCGCCTCGCAACGAGGCTGAACGCCGCGATCGACGAGACGTGTAGATTTCGCTGTGGTAACCCTTACGGGTTCAAAGGGGGAAACAATGACTATCGTTCGCGACTCGTTCTACATCAATGGTGAGTGGGTAAAAGCCACCTCGACCGAGACTCTGGACGTCACCTCGTCAGGCACCGGCGAGTTGTACGCCACCATCCCGGTCGCCACCGTCCAGGAGGCCAACTCCGCGGTTGAAGCCGCTGCTGGGGCGTTCACCGCATGGTCCAACACCAGCCCGAAGGAGCGCGGCGAGTTCTTGGTACGTATCTCCGAGAAGTTGGCGGAGCGTTCTGACGAAATCGCGCTTGTCATTGCCAACGAAGTGGGCATGCCTCTCATGCTCGCCAAAGGCATTCAAGTGGGCCTACCTACTATGACCTTTGCCGATAACGCGAAGCGCGCGGCCGAGTTCGTCTGGGAAGAAGAAGTCGGCAACTCCACCCTCGTTCGCGAACCAGTAGGCGTCGTCGCGGCGATCACGCCGTGGAACTATCCGTTGCATCAGATCGCGAACAAGGTCGCCGCGTCACTGGCTGCCGGATGCACGGTTGTGCTCAAGCCGAGTGAAGTCGCACCGGTCAACGCGTTTTTATTGGCCGACATCATTCACGAAATCGGGCTGCCCAAGGGTGTCTTTAACTTGGTGACCGGACTTGGTCCGGTCGTTGGCGAAGCCATCGTGGCCCACCCCAAAACCGACATGGTCTCCTTCACCGGATCGACGCGCGCCGGCAAGAGGGTGATGCAGATTGCCGCAGAGATGGTCAAGCGTGTGTCGCTCGAACTTGGTGGCAAATCAGCGAACATCATCCTCGAGGACGCTGACTTCGCCAAAGCGGTCGGCGACGGCGTCTTCAAGTCGTACCTGAACTCGGGCCAAACGTGCTCGGCCCTTACCCGAATGCTCGTGCCACGTTCTCGTCTCGCCGAAGTCGAGGATTACGCGGTGGCGGCGGCCGCGGGACTCGCGCCGGCCGATCCAATCACCGGCGCGAGCCTTCTTGGTCCCTTGGTCAGCGCGACACAGCAACAACGCGTGCGCGACTACATCACCAAGGGAATTGACGAAGGGGCGCGGATCATCTGCGGTGGCGTCACTCCACCCGAAGGACTCGAGAAGGGCTACTACGTCGAACCGACGATTTTCTCTGACGTCACGACGAACATGACCATCGCGCAAGAGGAGATCTTCGGTCCGGTCCTTTCAATCATCCCTTACGACACCGAAGAAGAGGCGATTACCATCGCGAACGACTCAAATTACGGTCTCGCCGGTGGCGTATGGGCTGGATCAGACGAGAAAGCGTTCGAAGTCGCGCGAAAGATCCGCACCGGCCAAGTCGAGATCAATGGCGGCAACTTCAATGTCGTCGCACCCTTTGGTGGCTACAAGCAATCCGGGATCGGACGCGAGCTCGGGCAATATGGTTTCGAGGAGTTCCTCGAAGTAAAGGCCATTCAACACAATTAGGCACTCAAGGAGTGTTTGTGCCCCGGTATAGACTCGTCTCGCGCCGGTAGCTCAATTGGCAGAGCATTTGACTCTTAATCAACAGGTTCCGGGTTCAAGTCCCGGCCGGCGCACTTCGTACAACTACTGGTCAGAGCGCATTGCGATCCGAGTATCGCACTCTCTACGGCGAAACCACGACTTTCTCTTTGTCATCGCACACAACGCCGGATATACGAACGGATGCGCCCCCTCACCTTCATTCAGGCAGCACACACGTCCCAAGGAACCGGAGTAATTCGGTCGCGTCGTCATCCGAAAACAGGACGTCGAGAGCCTGATTGAACTCCAGCTTTCGAGCAACCGGAACGCTGATGACATCAAAGCCTGATGTCATCAGCTCGCCAGTCATCATCAATCGAGCGGTTCGTTTATTCCCGTCGAAATAGAACTGGCGCCGAACAGCCGATGCGAAGTAAATCAGAGCTCGCTGACGTGGATCTTCGACCGTTTCGAGGTACAAGATGAGGTCGTCAAAGTGTGCCCGCAGCGTTTCGCCGCCCGCTCCGTGCGGTGTGCCATCCACCAGGCCGCCGCTCGCCAAGTGGACAGTGCCACCTCCAGTAGCAGCGCCCTCGCCGCGAAAGGATCCCGATTCGATGGCCTCGTGTTTTGCCAGTAACCCGTGCAACTCGTCCGAGACGGACTTAGTGAGCGAAAATTCACCCGCGCCCACCATCTCATCCAGTCGGTTGTATGCGACGCTCAACGCTCGCACCTGCTCTTCGTCATCGAGCGTCTTGCCGCCCACGGTGATGCCTTCAAGGAGCGTCTTCACTTCTGGCAACGTGAAGTTGTTGCCCTCGAGAGCAGCCGTATTCCAGATCAACTCTGGCAAATGGGCTCGGAACCGGTGTCGGATGCGTTCGACATCGCTGGGGCGTATCCGTTCGACATCGAACGTAGACCACGTGACGCCGGTGTCTCTATATACGCGCAGTATCTCTTCTCTGCGTTGACTCAAATTCAATGCGGGTTCCAGGCGGGAATGACCCGTGCGCGCCCGCTTCACATACTGGTTCGAGCCTCGTGCCCATTTTGGATTGTTCACCATGTCATCGCCTCCTCTCGCGCAACGTTCGCCACGGTTCCCCCGAGTGACAGACAATCGATGACGATCTGTATCGGGGCGGCGTAGTGGACGAGTCCTCTCATAAATGAACCCTCGAACAGTTCCGCTTCGCCACGCACCACCCCGAGAGTGACGCGATCGAAGCGGTCTGTAGTGCGGACGTCACTTGCGGCTAACAGTTGTGAAACCGTCTGCACGTCGCTACACCACAGCACGGTGATCGCGGGGGTTAACTCTCCAAGTTCTGGGAGGTACAGTCCTGCGGCACCTGAGAGCGCCCACTGTCCGCCTGCGGCATCTCCCGCTGACGCGACAGAACCAACTGTCATTGTGCCGGTGTACCAGGCGGCACCATCACGAAGCAGCGGGGCCGACGCACGAGCTGCGGCGTTCACGAGTTCGATGGGATCATCCCCCTCCGCCAGCCGAATCAGTCGAGTCTGCCATTCGTCGATCTCAACCTCGGGCGCGACGTACCCCTCTTCGAGCATCGACCGAGCCGCTGCCGCTGCTCGCCAATCACTGATCGTGCGCGATGATATTGAGAGGTCCACGCCACAGCCGATGGCGATCTCGCGCAATGTTCCCACCGATGGGTCAACCTGGCCGGTGAGAATCCGGTGGAGGGTCGAGGCGGATACACCAGCGCGTCGGGCCGCAGTCGCCGCGTTTAGTCCTGACTCAAGGAGCCATTCACGCACGGTGTCGCTAACTAATATTTCCATATGAGGAATTATAGCAGATACATTCCGTATATGGAAAATTACGAACTCTATTGCTTATACGGAATTTTTCCTCTTCCAACACTGTTTATTCCTGGAAGTAGTTTCACATAACGAACGAAAGGGCTAGTGAGATAACTACGCAGCTATCGCATGTTGTGGTTCCGGGCTTCGCCACGACCTGGACTTTTACGAAGAACAGCTGGTCAACGTGGGAGGGTGCTGCCTACTACATCTTGGGTCTACGTAGTTATCTCACCAGCCCTTACGAACGAAACTGTGGGGATCATTTTGTCGACAAAGAGCCCGTAACGCGAACGGGTCTTGGACACGTCCAGCATCCAGGGAGTACCGCAGCCACGTCAAAGCGCTCCTACCGTAACGTCCCCTCAGTCGCACTTGACCCAGTTGTCCGTCCACGCGGAACAAGTCCAGATCAAAACTCGATAGTGCCCACGTCAGTTTCAACATTTCCAACACCACAGAAAACACCACAGACCACAACTAATGGGAACTACCAAACCGACATGAACGGACAAGATTCCGTTCAGACAAAGCACTACAACGACCAAACCGACACATCAAATCAGGTGGCAAACTACTCTTAATCAACAGGTTCCGGGTTCAAGTCCCGACCGGCGCACCAAAGTTAAATGCGATTAGGAGAGGAACTCGCTCAACACGAGAACCTTCAGTCCGCCTGTTGGACCTCTTGGTAATAATTTCTTCGCGTTGCCGTTGAATCAGTCGTCGCGTCGCCCGAAGATGTCTTGCCGGTTGCGCGAGGCGACGTCACCAAACGTTCGAGATTCTCCAGACTCTCGACCATACCCTTGCGCCAGAACTCACCGTCCCTTATGAACTCGCGCAAACCCGACGAGAGACGACTGCCATCGTAAAACTCGGTGACGCGAGTCAGGTTCGTCCCCAGCGGTTCGAGCTCCCATCCCCAATAACGCGTCTCTGGAACATTCGGGTCGCCCGGAAAATCAGACTCCTGGTAGGTGTGCACGCGCGGTTCCCACACGATGCGCCTCTCCGGCTCAAATTCGATGACGTGATTTTCCATGCCGTAGTTGCCCAAACTCCAGTGGGTCATGTGCATGACGAAGACATCACCAGCCTTGGTGATGACGAAATTCTCATCAGCACTTTGGGCCATCCCCGTGCCGTCAATGAAAGGATGCATAGCGGGCTTTGACAGCACGGCGAAGATCTCGGCAGCTGGTGCCTCGATGACGCGAGAAACCGAAATTGAGGGATTCACCAACTCACTCATGGTTCCAAGAGTAGATGAATTGCCAAATCACTGCGCGGTATCACGTGCGAAGGTTGTTCAGCAACCGAAGGATGAAACAATCGCCCGCGACGACCTCGTGCGAGACTCATTCAACCATGAAAGATGACGTTCCGGTTCCGCACGGGGAAAAGGCGGCGTCGCTTCTAACGATCGCGCGCGAGTGGACAAAGCTCGGGTTCATTGGATTTGGCGGACCACCGACACACATTGTTCTGTTGCGCCGATTGTGCGTCGAAGAACGTAGATGGCTCGAACCAGAAGAATTTGAAGACGCGATCGCCGCCACGAATCTCCTACCAGGACCCGCATCGACGCAACTCGCAATCTTTTGCGCGTGGAAACTTCGTCGAGCCCGAGGTGCGATCGTTGGTGGATTGGGTTTCATTCTCCCGGGTTTGGCGATGATCATCGCTCTTTCAGCTGTTTTCCTCGCGAAGCATCCACCCATTGGAGTCCTTGGCGCAGCAGCTGGGGCCGGCGCCGTCGTTCCGGCGGTTGCGCTAAATGCGTCGCTCGGCCTCGTGCCAGGGAGTTGGCAACGCATCGCCTCGTTACGAGCACCGCGTCTTCGGTGGGTTCTCTATGCGGTGGCGGGCGGCGTATCTTCGGCACTTTTCGGCCAGTACCTCGTCGTCACTCTCATCATCTGTGGCCTTTTAGAAATCCTTATACGGCGTCGCGGTACGCCAGGAGCGACGAGCCTGTCGAGATCTCTCCTTATCGGTGCGGCGCATTCAACAGCAATGGGCGGTCTCGCCGCACTCAGTTGGGAAGCACTCAAAGTTGGGGCGCTCTCCTACGGCGGCGGATTCGTCATCGTCCCGTTGATGCAGCATGATGCGGTCAGTACCTATCACTGGATGTCGGGTCCGCAGTTCCTCAACGCGGTGGCCTTAGGACAAGTGACACCAGGACCAGTCGTGCAGACGGTGAGCGTCGTTGGTTACGCGGCCGCGGGCATTGGTGGCGCGCTCCTCGCTGCCGCGCTGGCGTTCGCTCCATCGTTCGGCTTCGTGCTCGCAGGCGGTCCGAGGTTCGGGCGCATTCGCCAAAACAGTACGGTCCAAAACTTCTTGTTGGGCGCGGGACCCGCCGTCGTCGGCGCTATCGCAGGGTCCGCAATCCCACTTGGACTCTCACTGCACCTCTACTGGCAAATCCCCGTTCTGGCGGTCGCGCTCGTCTGGCTTCTCGTTGCGCGCTGGAGCGTCGTGAGTTGCCTCCTCGCTGGCGGAGCCGTCGGCGCCGTGCTGGCGCTCGTCGGTGTACACGTGTGAGAAGTCCTTGTCCAACTGAACGAGTCCTCCATTCGTAAACCAACGAGGCTGCTGGCAAAGCGACTTGGTGTATTACATCGAAGCGAGCGTCGGAAGTACGATGCGGTCTCCAATGTTTTGAGTGTCCAAGTCCTTGACGAAGAGTCCCAGCACATTGGCGATTCCCGCGAGCGCACCGTCAAGAAACACAAAATCGCGAAGTGCGAGTTGCCCTTCGTCGTTTTCGCTGCCTCGCTCCTCGAGATGGCGTTCCACACGATCGAAAAGTGCTCCAGAACGCGTATAGGTAACATCACGCGATCCAGTCGTGGATCCCGCCAGAAGGTCGAGCGACGAATGTAACATCGACGTCGCGCGTTCCACTTCGTCACACAGATCGGGACGCAGGGGTCCGTGGGTTGAATCATCAACGAGCCCGCGCGCGTAGTCACGTGTTCCTGTAACGAGACGAATCATTCGACCATTTTCCTCATCAACCGTCCCGAAGAAATTGCGTCGCACTGGTTGAGCCGTCGTGACGAACGCCTGATAGGTGGCATCCAGGGCGCGCGCATCTTCACGCAGAGTCGACTCCCCGACGGTGTTGCGACCAAGTAACTCGTCAGTGGAATGTCCCACTAAGACGCTGAGCGCCTGCAGATGGCTCCTTAACGCGACGCGCAGCACTCGTTGCGTTCGCAGAGGGAGGACCGTGAGGACAACGACGATGACGCAACCCGCGCCGATCGCAGTTTCTTCCACGCGCACGAGGAGAAGTGCGTTTGAAAATTCTCCCAACTGGGAGTACAACTGCGAAACCATCACGGTGATACCAATCGCCAAGAATGCGTAGTTCACACGCATGAGGTAGAAACCAAGAAAGAGTGACAGCCCAATCGTTGCGATCGACCACGTCGCGTTGTGACCAATGGCCGTTGCAATTAGCGAGCCAATAACGACCCCCACAACTGTTCCCACTACTCGCAGCAGCCCTTTTCGTACTTGCTCGGCCGTATTGTTGGCCCCCATAAACGTCACGAACACGGCGATGACCGCCCAGAAGAATCGACTCGGTGAAAGAAGGTCGCCCAACACAATTGACGCTCCCACGGCAACGCCCATTTGAATCGCCGCACGCGTATAGGGCTTCAGCCGCCGTCGTTCACTGCGTCCTCCGCCGGGCTCGTCCGAAGCGATGGAACTTACTTGGGTCGAACCCGGCAGCCATCCGCCAAACAACGCCACCGCTGGTTTGAAGAGGTCCTTCGCTTCATCAGAGTCGCGCAACGCCAACCACTGTGCGTGCCCGTCCAAAATGCCGATTACCGAATCATAGAAACGGTGCGCCAAGACAATATTCGTCCGATCTGGTTCTGAACCAATCGAAGGCGTCTTGGCGATAAGACCCCTTAACAACTCTGCGTGGCGTTTCACGCCTTCATCGTCTTGGTTGACAATGTGTCGCAATATCAATTCGGCTTGCGCACGTTGTTCATCGGGAAAATCCAAGGTAGCTATGGCTTCGCCAAACCGGGCGACGTTCGTCAACGAAAGTTCGAAATCGAAGAGATATTGATGGACGCCTCGTGGTGACACACCGTCGGCGGTCGCGCGAGGATTCACTAGTTGAGCGTCAATCATCAGTCCCGCCTCATCGAGTTGCACGAGGGACGAACGAAGTTTTCGTTTTGTCGGGGCACTTTTTTCGGGGCTCTCGAACAAAATCAAGGTGAGCCGCGCGACCTTGCGCGCCCGTGCACCAAAGGAGCGCTGTGTTCGCATTAACGCTTTCGCGGGACGCGGATAAAAGAAGACAAACCGGACAAAGAGGGCAACCGCGAGACCCACGCCTATCGCGCTACAGACCCAACCAATGTCGCGCAAAGTGATGATCGCGTGGAGAAAGAATCCGAAGAAGAACCCCATGAAGAGCAGTAATCCCGAAACCATTCCCCGCGGCCCAAATCGACGAAGGTAGGTACCTGCGCTCAAGATCACTGCGATAAGGACCAGTGAAAGTACACGATGGCCACCAAGAGCAATGCCGAGTACCAGTGCAGGAATCATCACCACTGGGAAAATGAGGGTGGTGATGAGTTGACCTCTGGCGGTGACGTCGCTGACGCCGAAACCACCGATCATGCCGATAATTGCTCCGAGAAGGAGCATGATGACGAGATGCCCGTGGTTGGCTTGGGCAATGGCGGCCAGCGCAGCCTGGGAGAGATGAGATCCATGCGTCGAAACTTGGAGGGCGTGGGTAAGACGCACGAATTGATCCTCGACCTCGAGAATTAGACCAATCGTGAGCACCGTCATCAAGGCACTGCGAAAACGGTTGAAGCCTGGATCCGACGCGAGAAAACGGTCAATAAACCGAACTGTGCGGTTTCCCAAGTCGCTGAGCGAACCCGACCTCTTCACTCGCTGGAGCTCGGCTGGATGGAAGGCCACGATACCTCACCTTCAATCGCGCCTTTACGGGCGATTATCACGTTGGGCAAAGCGTAATGGTCGTTTCGATGCCCCGAACTTGGCTTTCAGGTGTCGTCGATAATTGGACTCTTCGGAACGTGGTTCACGGTCGCGACGGACGTCGCACGTCACACTGTCCTTCGTATTGATGGGTCGAACCGAGGTACTGGAACGAACGCTCTCGTTCTGCTAAACAACATCTGAGTACCAGAGCACCGGTAATTCAAAAGTTGCCGCATGATCACTGGGATCGAGCGGTCCAGGTAAAAGGGAGTCAGTGTGTTTTCTCGGATTCGACGGTTGCGATCGACCTCGAAGGTAGCCCTCGGCGCCTTGATTGTCGCCACCACGCTCGCGGTACCGCTCAGCATCAGTTCCACCGCAGGCGCCACGAGCGCGTTTTGCACAACCCTTGAAACGTGGGCGACGCATCCTCCAAAGAGCGCTCCTACGAGCTACAACGTCGCGGCGTATCACGCGTGGGCGAACACGGCCATACCGGTCTACGAGAAGCTGGCATCCGAAGCGCCGAACGCACAGACGAAGGATCTTTTTAATGAGGTCGTCGCTATTCTCAAGGCGTATGACGGCGCGGGGAGCATCGCATCGCTTAAAGCGACCGCGGTGGCTGACTCGGCAAAGTTCAAAAATGACGCGAAGGCTTTAGAGCAGGCCGTCCTCACGTGCCTTCCTTGATTCGATAATCGAATCGCAGTACTCCTCCACTCGCGTTCGCGGGGATAATCGAAGTTGAAATCAA
>PKZI01000081.1 GCA_003133005.1 Acidimicrobiaceae bacterium
CCCACCAACGACCTCGACCTCGAGACGATACGACTGATCGAGGAATTCCTTCGCCAATGGTCCGGCACGGTCGTCGTTGTCTCGCACGACCGCACGTTCCTTAGTCGCACGACGGACCGATTGCTCGAAGTGCATTCCGATGGTTCCGTGAGCGACGTCCCTGGCGGTATTGACGCCTGGATTCTGCGCGCCGCGCCCATGACCGGCGTGTCCACTTCGTCGGGGGAGATCGGCGAAACGGCGAACCCGCCAAAGGGTCGCGCACTGCGCGACGCCGAAAAAGAAATGACGCGGCTCGAGCGAAAACGCCGGACGCTCGAGGAGAAGATTCTCGCCACCAGTGACTACGAACACCAGAAGCGCCTCGGTGAGGAACTCGACGCGGTTGGCTCGGCACTCGCCAGCGCCGAGGATCGTTGGCTCGCACTCCAAGAGTAAACCGTCGTTCGACCGTGATTAGCTAGGCGAGTCGCGACACTGAAAGACCCTTCGCCACGGCTTGTAAGGTGGCCCTCAGTGACGCCTACTGACGATTCGTTTGATCTCTCTCTTGCTGCGGCATCGCTGCGCTCGAACAGTTCTGACGTCCAGATGTTGTTGCGGGCGTTGAACCTCGAACTCGAGGACACGTTGGGCGCGCAACTTCGCGTCGAACACGCGGGTGGTCGGCTACGAAAATCGAATCTCATTTCCTCAGTGCGCATGTCGATTGGGGGCGACGAGTTCGAGGCCAAAATTGAGGGTTCACATCTTCGATGCGTCATTGGCCACGTGTCGGGAGGTATTCGAATTCGAACGGAGTCCGTCGACATGGACCAGTGGTTAGTGCGTCTCCTTGGGGCGCTACAACGTGAAGCGGTCCACAACGAGAGTGCGCGTGTGGCACTCGAAAATATTGTTATCGGAGGACAACAGTGAGCAATTCCACCAACGATCTGCCCCAGGCGACCGAGCATCGCCTCGAAGAACTTGAGAAGGGATTGTTCACGTCAGACCTGTCGGTGAATGAATTCCTGCTGATCAAAGAAGTCGGATTTCATCCCGTTGGTTTCGTTATGGGTTCGTCCATCTATCACACGGGCATCCAGGCTCGAAAATGGAGCCAGAGNNTGACCAAACTCACCGAGGCGATGTACAACGCGCGCGAGTTGGCCATGACGCGCATGGAAGAAGAAGCGGCCGAACTCGGTGCCGACGGCGTCGTCGGTGTGCGCCTTGACGTCAACTACTACGAATGGGGCAAGGACGCCGCTGAGTTCATTGCCGTCGGTACTGCGGTCAAGGCCGAAGACGGCGTATCGAGACTCAACAAGGCCGGCAAGCCGTTCACCTCGGACCTCTCGGGACAGGACTTCTGGACGTTGTCCCAGACCGGTTACGCGCCCCAGGGTCTCGTCATGGGTACGTGTGTGTATCACATTGCCCATCGCGGACTTGGCCAAACGCTCAGCACAACGGGCCAGAACGTCGAACTGCCGAACTTCACCCAGGCGCTCTACGAGGCGCGCGAGTTGGCCATGACCAGGATGCAAGACGAAGCGAACGAACTCGGCGCCTCGGGGATCGTGGGCGTTCGACTCGAAGAGAAGTCGCACCAGTGGGGTTCACACACCATTGAGTTCTTGGCGATCGGCACCGCGGTGACGAAGTCCGCCGAGGACGTCACGCTCACCAAGCCAGTCACCATCATCTCGCTCGACAACTGATGGCGGGTCCCACCAGCGACCTTCCCGAGGCGGCGCAGCGACGACTGACGTCGGGGGCCTTTTCGTCGGGGCTCAGCGTGTCGGATTTCGCGGCGTGCCTTGAGATGGGCCTCGAGCCGGTGGGCCTCGTGCAGGGATTTTGCGCGATGCAGGTGGCGAATTACGCCATGGGCGGTTACACCATGGGCGGATTCGCGCAAGGTATGACGCCCGCCGGTGCGCAAGGTGGCTACGTGCAGAACTACCAGTGTCCTCACGGCATGATCTCGGCCGAGCACCGAATGTGGGGCCAGAACTATCAACAGACCTGGATCGAGAGCGCGTGGCGCGACGGATTTAACAGCGCGTATCGTCGCATGATTGAAGAGGCCCAGGCGCTGGGCGCCCACGGGGTGCTCGGCGTCGTCGACAGCGTGGCGCCACTCAGCGACACCGGCGTGGTGGAGTACCACCTCACGGGCACTGCCGTCACGATNNCTCGCCAAGGTCTTCGAAGCGGGTTACGCGCCGGTGTCGATCATTGCCGCGGTGGCTTCGATTCGCGTATGGGCGAGTTGCGTGACCGAGTATCTGATGGAGGGCACGAACTTCGGATGGTCCAACACGGGCGAACCCACCGAGATCGATCAGATCGTCAGCGCCCAGACCAACGCACGCGACATTGCGCGCGCCCGAGCTCGTGCGAACCTGCACGGCGACGCCTTGCACGGCGCGTCGCTCGAGGTCGCCACGAGGGAGTTCTCGAGGGGCGATCTGCAGATCGAGTCTCGACTTCGCGGTAATCGAATTCGTCGGTTCAAGGATTTCGATCCTCTCGCCGTTCCCAAGCCCACGGTGCGCCTCTCGTGAGTGAACGCGCGCCCGCGGCGCCCATTGACCTCAAGGCCGAAGTTCGTCGGGCGTTCGCACCGAATGCGAACGCGGCGAACGACGCGGGGGCAACGACCTCGGATCTCTCGATTGACGAGGAATTGAATCTCCACTCGATCGGGTGGGAACCAGTAGAACTCGTGAGCGGCGTCTCACTGTTCTCGATTCCCTACGGAAGTTGGAATTGGGGACAAGGCGAGATCGCCACGGCCTCGGTTGCCCACGAACGCGCGTTTCGCGGGGCGATCACGCGTCTGCATCACGAGGCCGCGCGAGCCGGTGGCCACGGCGTCGTTGGTGTGCACATCGAACGCGTGGTGCATGCCACGCACGTCGAGGTAGCTCTGGTGGGAACCGCTGTGCGACCCGTGGGCGCAAAGACCATCAGCTTCGACGCGGTGTTCGTGTCGGACCTCTCCGCGCGCGACTTCACGCTGCTGATGATCGCCGGATGGGAACCCCTCGGTCTCGCGACGGGAGCGAGCTTTGTCTTCGCGCCTCGACGTTCCATGGGTACGGTGCTCCAACAGCAAACCCAGAACGTGGAGTTGACGAATTTCACCGAAGCCATGTACTCGGCGCGTGAGTCGGCGATGGAGCGGATGCAACGTGCGGCACTCGATCTCCACGGCACCGGCGTTGTGGAAGTCAAGGTAGTCGAGGGACCAACGCGTTTTGCCATGCACGCGGTCGGCTTCGTCGCGTGGGGCACAGTCGTTCGACTCGCGAAAGCTGAGCATCAAATGATCCAACCCATGATGGTGGTGCCGCTCAACGACGCGAAGGTCGATTTCGACGCGGCCACGTTGGCGTAGCGGTCGCGGTCCTCGCTTTTCGCGTGTTGCTATGAATCTCGGACAGCGTCGTCGAACGCGAGGACTGCAACAACGTGGCGCATTGGGTCCTAGAGAATCGCTCACCGCCGGTTCAGGCACCGCGCAGCGGCGTCGGTCACCGCTGCGTATTGCACCCTTAACGTACGAAGTATGGCCATTTACACCACGAGCATTGACTCAAAGTTGTCGAGCAAGGACGCCTTTGCCTACATGTCGGCGTTCGAGAACGTCGCGCAATGGGACCCGGGCGTCATNNGTGCTCACCCAGACGGGCAAACGTCGTATCCCCTTGACCTACGAAATCACCGAGTTCGAAGCGGGCTCGCGACTCGTTCTCACGGCTTCAACGTCGTCGCTGCGATCAGTGGATGAGATTCGTGTCGTGGCGAACGGTACCGGTTCGACCGTGACCTATAAGGCCAATCTCTCGCTGTTGGGCATCCTTCGGATTGCGAATCCGCTGTTATCGCCCACGCTCAAGAAGATCGGCGACCGGGCTCGCGACGGACTACGTCGGGAACTCAACCGGTAACCGTCTCGCGCGCGCCCTCCTCGGCCGCTTCAACCGCGACGTGAGGCACGACTCGATCGAGCCAACGCGGCATCCACCAGTTCGCCTTGCCAAAGAAGTGCATGAGCGACGGCACCAGCACGGTGCGCAAGATGAAGGCGTCCATAAGCACTGCGCCACCTAGTCCAATGCCGAACTCGGCGATGATTCGCTCACCGCCAATGGCGAAGGAGAAGAAGACGCACACCATGATGAGCGCGGCGGCGGTGATGACGCGTCCCGTGTTCGCCTGGCCGTGAATTATGGCGTCCTCGTTGTTGTGCGTATTGACCCATTCCTCGTGCATTCGCGACACGAGGAAGACCTGGTAGTCCATCGACAGTCCGAAGAGAATCGCGATCATGACAATGGGCAGGTACGACTCGATCGGTCCCGAGCCTGAACCAATGAGTGAACTGCCCCATCCCCACTGGAAGACCGCGACCAT
>PKZI01000022.1 GCA_003133005.1 Acidimicrobiaceae bacterium
ATGCCGAAGTCCTTCGCAATTTGGGTCATGGGAGCTTGGTGCAGACGGGCCACTTTGACCACGTCGTCACGGAACTCCTTGGGGTATCGCTTTGCCATGTCTCCATCTTTCCCCAGAGACCATGTCTCTGGAAACTAGATGTCAAGCAAACCGACAGCAGCGCCATCGCTTGCGTTGGCAATTGTCATGCTCGTCGCTGGTATCGTCAGGTTGTAGGAGGAATCGTGAGAAAAAAAGGCAAAAGAGCAAGTCGTAACGTCGTCGGAGGTGGGGCTTCGAGATGGGACGCGGCTTTCGCGGAAATGCAGCGAGCCCGTGAGACAAACACCAAACCTAATCCTGATTTTTTCCGCGGTCTCTTGAAATCTCCTGGTGAAAGATAATCTTTTTTTTCCCTGCCTGACGATTTCACGCTGTGAGTGCTTGATTTCTTAACGGTTCCATGCGAAGGAAATTGGAGGGGCGAACGACTTTCTGAGACCTGACCACTTGCAGGTGAAGCAACAGGTAATTGGCGAGATCAAGTATTTTCCCCGTTGTGTTACTTCACGGATTTCGAGTTGAAAAGTTCGTCCAAGTGACCTAGAGCCTTCTCAGCCTCTTCTATCGTGAACTTCAATCTCGGTATCCAAACCGTAGAGTTGTCTTGAACATTCTCAACTTTCGACTTAATCGCTTGTCGCGTTAATTCGATTTCGGAATCCACTCTCGTTTTGATTTCTGTGCTCAATTCCTGAAATTTTCCTGCATACTGGCTCAAAAGATTCGAGTAGTCACCCAACAAAGTAGTTATCTTCTTACCGGCCTCAAGGAATTGTGCACCATCGATTTTTGATAGGTGCTTGCCTACATCGAGCCCATCGAGTTTCTGCTTGTATGCAGAGAGTTCATCTACTAGTTCTTGCAAGCGGCCATGATTCTGTTTGGAATCATTTAAGTATTTCTTTAGTGCGTGCCTCAGCAATTCGGAGACACTTATTCCGTCTTTGCTTGCTCGCGTCTCCGCGTCTCGACGAAGTGAAGGGTCAAGTCGCAAAGACCCCACGACTTTGGCGGCGGCTCCAAGGGGAGGTCGTCCGCGGCCCCGTCGGTGTTCTTTGAGTTGATCCGTGTCGTAGCCCTTTTCAGCTTCTTCGGCGAACTGATTCATCATTTCGTCGTCAATCGGTTCGCCAGAACTTGTATATCCATAGATTTTCTTAGTCATTCGTGCCTACCTCCAAATATTTGGACTTCTGTGTTTGGCCGAAGCGACATCGCATGGATTATCGATTCGGTATTCTCGACTACTACGACGACGAGCTCGATCAGAATCCCAGCCCGATCCGGTCCCGCGAGTAAATACCTCAACGGATCGTCAGCAGCTTCCACCCAGCCAATGCAATTCTCAAACGCGTGGATTATGTCCTCGTTCCCGACACCGTGCTTTCGAGCACTCGGTAGAATATCCACTTGAATAAGTGTACTACATAAATTACCCATCAGCGCGTTTCCCCTGGGAGTTGAAGCATTTGGGCCGAAGTGACTTCTCCCAATTTATTCAATGGTGCAGAAAATTCGAATATTCGCCGAGCGACAGATCATCGCGGTTACTGCGAGAGCGTGGTCTGCTGACACCACTTCTGAAAGGAAGTCCGGCGGCCACGGCACAATCCTTTTGCGGCTTCAAACGTTGACGACGCCCACTGGCGCGTCACGCAAGCAGGACTTCTGGGGCGTCTTAGATTCTAGTTATCAATTCTTGAGCAATCGAATCAGTTCTTCGGCAGACAGACTCGCTTGGCGAAGGATGCTCGAGAGTGTTCCCCTCGCCAATTCTCTATGCAATGGCACGATGACGATCCTGCCGTCGCGATCACGTAGTTTCACATGGCTACCTTTTTGCCCCACCGAAAGGAAGCTCGCCCTTTGGAGTGCATCAACAACTTCTTGCCCCGATACCACGGGGAGCGCCGGGCTCACGCAGGAAGCAAAACTGTTGTGATAATTGGTGGTTCAAGATCTAGAGGTAACTTCTCGCCTTCGAAGTACAGACTCAGCGCCTCTTGCAGATTTGCAACCGCCTCTTCTACTGAATCACCTTGACTTACGACGTCAACCTCAAGGCACCTCGCTACGTACCAAGGCGTCTCATGAGTAACCGCTACGGTGAACTTCATTCCCTCAACATACCAGCGCACTGCGACGCGCGAGACCTCTGCGTCGAAGCGGTCAGTTGCGTCCAATGCTGACTCTGTATCAAGTTGTTGACGCCATTGCTGACGTGCCGACCGTCACGCCACAATCTGGATGAACGGCGAAATGCGCCACCAAGGTTAACGAAGTTGACACCAACTAACGCATTCGCGAAAACCACTACTTACGTGTCATGCAATTGGTCCTAGTTGATTACACTTGTTCTGTTACAACTCGCTGGTATTCTGCCAAGTATGAAGTCAGCTAAGGAACTACTGAGAGAGAATAAAGCCGATATCGACGTACTCGTGAAAAAACACCGTGGTGCGTCGGTTTCCGTCTTCGGTTCCGTAGCTCGCGGCGAAGAGACCGAGTCGAGTGACATCGACCTTCTGGTCGAATTTGAAAAGGGAAGTTCTCTTTTCGATCTTCTCCACCTTCAGGACGAACTTCAAGAGCTTCTTGGCCGAAAAGTTGACGTCGTATCTACGGGCGGGTTGAAGAAGCGCGACGATCACATTCGACGTGAAGCAGTTCCAATTTGAGTCGCAGCAACAATTTACGGATTTTGGACATAATTGAGGCTGAAGAGGAAGTAGCCGCGATTGTTTCAGAAGGCGAGGATGCATTTAAAACGAACTTGGTCTCGCAACGCGCGATTGAACGTTTGCTTGAAATCATCGGCGAGGCTTGTCCGTGAGATTCGCATCGACCCGCTGACTGATCTCTCCACCGCAATCAATTTCTCTTCGGCGTCCTTGTTTATATTAAAGTATACTCTTGTATCTAATTAGATACTATTCTATACTTTCATATAATGGACTTCTCTGATCCCTCACTTACGATTTCGCCGACCCTGGACGGTTCAATTCTCGTTGCACTAGAAAGCGCCGGAAAGCCGCTCACCGTTTCCGAAGTCGCAAGCGCTTCGACTCGGGGTTCAGAGATAGGTATTAGAAAGGCGATCGGCCGCCTTGTACATCAAGGAATTGTCGCAGCAACTCAAATCGGCAATACGAGGGTTTATGCCCTTAATAGGGAGCACGTCGCGGCACATATTGCAACTGAGTTAGCTCAATTGCGATCAGAAACTTGGCGAAGAATCACCGGTGAAATTGAAGGATGGAATGTCAGGCCACTCTACGCCAGCGTCTTTGGTTCGGCAGCTCGCGGTGACGGTGACTCAGAGAGCGACATAGACCTCCTCCTCGTTCGACCTTCGACGATTGCTGAAATAACAGCGGCACAGAAGAATAAGTCAGTAATCGACGGATTGGGGATGCTGGTTGAGGCCTTCACGACAAATGTGATGACCGATGCTCAGATGGATACATGGGATTCCAACGTCGACCGTCTGCATGACTTAGTTCGACATTGGACGGGAAACCCGTTTCAAGCCATCACCCTCACCGCGGCTGAATGGTCGGAACATCGTCGCGCGAAGAGTGCAATTTACAAGAACGTTGTTAGAGATGAAATCAGGCTCTATGACGAATTTGCGCCCGTGACGTACAGATATCCGAAACGTAAGAAAAACCAGTGACGGACCCGATACGCACAACAACGTGCAGCACACGCGAAGCACGACAACGCCTTCGATCTGCCCATGCCTATCTGGAGGCCGCTGAATTGATACTCGCTGACAATCGCGAAGAATTCGCCAGCGTCGCAGCCGGCAACGCAATACTGGCGGGGATTGCTGCGTCTGACGCAATATGTTGTAAAGGAATCAAGAAATGCTTCCGAGGTGACAACCATCGTCAAGCGGCAATTCTGCCCGAAACGGCATCGAGCAATGGGCCGCGCCACAAGAAGATATTGTTGCGACTCCTGGACCTTAAGGACGCCGCACATTACGGATTCGATGAGTTCTCAAAGGGCGACGCAAAAAAGGCATTCAAGCTTGCTCGTGAGCTCGTCGATAGTGCAACCGAGTTTTTACAATAGAGCAAGATAAATCAGCCGCCTCAACAGCATCGTCAGAGCGGCTCGCCAGTGCAAACACCTACTTTCAGGTCACGCAACTAGTCGACATAGATTGCAGTCGTTCCGTTACTGTCTGCTGGCATCTTGACCTGAATGGAAGCAGTTAGGCAACTAGTGAGGGAGTTCCTACCCAGTTGCATACGTTGCGTAAACAACGACAGAGACGACCTTGGGAATCGAACTCGTATTGAAGTCGCCGCTGCCGTAATTGACAGACCCAGGCGCATCAACGGAAACCTGTCCCACCGAGATCGAAATCGGTTTCCCTAACGTCACGTTCTTACCCAGCGCGGCTTGCGCGCGCTGTCGAGCGTTTGCAGCCGCCTCCTTGGTGAGGATGGGTCGTAGCTTCTTTAATCCGTTGAAGGTGTAATTCGGTTGTTGAGCGATGAACGGGACGTCGTTCGAGAGCAGGAGATTGCTGACGCCCAGTACACGCTGCATGGCGTCCAAACGAGACGATTGAACATTGACCGTTTGGGTCATTGTGAAACTGACCACTGCACCAGTCGACGATTCATTAGGTTGCACATTTACCGTGCCAAAGGAAATCTCAGAGTTCAGGGCTCCAGCAGCGATAAGCGCCTTTTGGATCTGGATAGTCCACCCGTTCAATTGTGCCAGTGCCGCCGAGGTTGTGGACTTCGTACTCGAAAAATTTGCCGTCCACTGGAACGTATTGGATGTGACCGCTTCTTCGGCAGAACCTGTTATTGAGATTTGGTTTTGCTTCGATTGATCTCGACCACGGATTCCTGACGAAACCGACAACGACCCGATGATGAACGCCACCGAAAGAATGATCAATCCAACCAACTGCTCGTGCGATCGAAACGAACGTTTCTTCCGTGGCGCGGAATCTGGGCCGCCGATTTCTCTGTCGCTGTCGGATCCTTCAATGGTGCTCACGACTTCACGTTATCCCTATTCATGACCCATCTTCTGATTAACTCGTCAAGCCGCGCCACGAGTCTGGAATGTCAGTCCTCGCCCGCAGATGTTTGGAACGACTTCGAAGCGATTGGTTCTTTCTCTGTGTTAGGACACGCGGCTGCGAAGTTGGATGATGTTCCCATCGGGGTCGAGCACATCGTGACGAGTCAGACCGTCGAGGCTGAACGTCCGATCGGTCACAACCCCGCCCGATTCCCGCACCAGCGCGAGCGCAGCGTCGAGCGAAGCAACCTCAAACACTGGCTTCAACGCAGAATTTTCACGCGGCGACGGAGGAACGTTGATTTCAATCTTCTTCGCGATTCCTTTGGGAACCGAGTGAACGAGAACCTCTTCCCCGTTGCCGACAAGACGAATATCGCCCGCGACCTCTGACTGGACGTGCAACCCGATGACTTTCTCATAGAAAGCAGCACACCGAGCAACATCAATTGAGAAGACCACCAAGGCGCCCACGTGAAAACACTAATGAGAAGCCACGCGATCAAAGTCAACGGCAACGTCGCAGCCCTTCCTGATCGGCACATTCAATTCCGGGTCGGACCAATTGGACGACGATTGTCCACCCAGAGACAGCCATTTCCGAGGAAGGAACTGCAATCGCAGAATTTGTTCACGAAGTATTTGACAGGAGGTTTCGTGATGTATATGTTGTAAGCGCTTACATTCGCTTGGTACAAGCCAATGTATTTCCCAGGGGGGGAGGGTACGAATGGCTGATTCTCAGCCGACGATTTACGACGTGGCGAAGCGCGCTGGCGTCTCTATCGCGACGGTGAGCCGTTCGCTCAATTCCACCTCATCCGTACGTCCTGCCACGCGAGTCAAGGTCATCGCCGCGATGGAGGAACTCGCCTTCGTTCCCAACGCCGTCGCGCGACGTCTCTCGAAGGGTAAGCACTGGGTACTTGGATTGGTCTTCACGCACGCTCCACTTGATGACAGCCCGCTGGCAGTCGAAGAAGCGAGTTTGCTCTACACCGACATCGTGATACGTGGTGTCGAGTCGCGTGCCGCAACATTCGGTTACTCGCTACTGCTGCGCAGCATGGGACCATCTCAATCCGAGAGCATGACGAGCTTGATGGACCTCTCCGCTACCGTTGANNAAGCGCTTGCCACTCGTGTTGCTCGCAGGACGCGGCGACTCAACGTCGGCGACGACGGTGCGCGTCGATAACGCAAGCGCAATGACGAGCTTGGCCGAACACCTCGTCGAAGTTCACGGAATCAAGCGAGCAGGATTCGTGTCGGGCTTTGACGAGAGTCCCGACAGCGTGGCACGCGAAGTCGCTTTCAAAGCGGCCATGAAAAAATTGGGAAGCGTCGTTGCTGATCGCGACGTCCTCAAGGCCGACTGGACCTCAGGCGGTGGAGCAGAGGCAATGCGCCGACGTCTTGCGCTCGACGCTCCACTTCCGGAAGTCTTTGCGTGCGCCAATGACCAGATGGCTGTCGGCGTCATCTACGCATTGAGTGACCAAGGACTCAGTGTGCCGGGTGATGTCGCAGTCACCGGTTTCGACGACATCACTTTGACTCGTTACTTCAATCCCCCGCTGACCACCTTTCGCCAATCGGGCAAATTGCTCGGGGAGATTGCCGTGGATACTTTGGTTGCCTCCCTTGATGGCGCCGAGCAGCCAGCGAGTTCAGTGGTGTTGCCGGCCGAACTCGTTGTTCGCCGAAGTTGCGGTTGTATGCAGGACAGCGACCCGCTCGTGACGGCAAATCCTCTCCACGCCAGCCGCGCAGGGAGCCAGAAATGATTCAAATCGCTCGTCGACTGGGGGTCTACGTCGTGACCGCGTGGGTGGCGATCACTGTGAACTTCTTGTTGCCGCACTTGATGCCCGGTAACCCAATTCAGACGATGATCGGAAAACTTCAATACAACGTGACCGCCGCCGAGATCAAGTCCATTCGCTTGTCGTTTGGTGGGAGTCTGCACAACGGACTCATCCATCAATACTTCACATATATCGGTCAGCTTCTTCACGGGAACCTCGGCGTCTCGATAACCCTTTCCTCACCAGTGAGTACCATTCTCCGAGGTGCCGTTCCTTGGACCGTGGGCCTCATCGGCATCTCCACGTTGTTGAGTTTCCTTCTGGGCACGCTCATCGGAGCTTTGCTCGGGTGGGCGCGCGGATCGCGCATGGACTCACTCATACCCGCAGCAACATTCTTCCAAGCAGTTCCCTACTTCTTTCTCGGCACGGTGATGCTCTTGATCTTCGGGAGCGACCTGCACTGGTTTCCAGAGCTCGGCGCGTACAGCCTTAGCGTCACGCCGTCATGGACGTGGGCCTTCATATCGAGCGCGATTCGCTACGGCGAACTGCCGATGATCTCCATCGTCCTGAGTTCGGTCGCGGGGTGGATGCTCGGCATGCGCAACATNNTCCGAGTATCGCCAATCTCTCGCTCGCCATTGGACTCGTCGTCTCGGGAGCCTTGCTGGTCGAGCTCGTTTTCAACTATCCCGGAGTCGGTGACCTTCTCTTGAACGCGGTGCAGAACGAGGACTATCCCCTCATCCAGGGAATATTCCTAGTGATCACGTTGGCGGTCCTCGCCGCG
>PKZI01000054.1 GCA_003133005.1 Acidimicrobiaceae bacterium
GCGGCGATCTTCGCGAGCGCGGTGTGCAGTTGTGGTCCACAGTCACAGCGCAACGATCCGAGCGCGTCACCGGTCAAGCATTCCGAATGCACGCGCACGAGCACGTCGCGGGCCTTTTCGATGTCACCGTAGACGAGCGCCATGTGCTGTTCAGCGTCNNGCCTCGGCGATGCGCTTGACGAGCTTCTCGTGGTGACGACGATAACGAATGAGATCTGCGATCGTGACGAGGGGTAGTCCGTGCCGCTCGGCGAACGCCTCGAGTTCGGGCAGTCGCGCCATGCCTGTCTTATCGGCACTTACCACTTCGCACAGCACGCCCGACGGGTACTTGCCCGCCAGTCGACAGAGGTCGACCGTTGCCTCAGTGTGACCCGCGCGCTTGAGCACGCCGCCTTGACGATAGCGAAGCGGAAAGATGTGTCCCGGCCGATTGAGATCGTTTGGTCGCGTCGCGGGATCGATGAGGGCTCGCACGGTCGCTGCCCGGTCGCTCGCGGAGATTCCTGTCGAGGTGCCGTGACGGAAGTCCACCGTGATGGTGAACGCGGTGCGCTGGGCTTCGGTGTTCGCGACCACCATGAGTGGCAGTTCAAGTTCATCGGCGCGCTGGCTCTCGAGAGGTACGCAAAAGACGCCCGACGTGTGCTCGAGGAAGAAGGCCATGCTCTCGGGCGTCACGTCCTCGGCGGCCATAATAAGGTCGCCTTCGTTCTCACGATCCTCATCGTCGACCACGACGACCATGCCACCGTTTTTAAGCTGCTCGATCGCTTGTTCGATTGTCGCCAGCGCCATCAGACCTCCACGTCCACCCTTATATCGTCACCAATCTGAGCCACGCTCACCACCCGACCCCGAAGAAGCGAGTCCATGGTCGGTGTCGTGAGCATCCGCAGCGCACCCAATGTCCCTCGTCCCCCCGCAAAAGCCGGTGCCACGTACCAGACCACGTGATTCACGAGACCGTGCTCGAGAAACTCGCTGGCGGTGGTGGGACCTCCCTCAACGAGCAACTGCAAGACGTCATGCTGGCCGAGTTCGTCCAGTATAAGACCGAGGTCCCCGCTTCGTTCGAGACAAGGGCGCACTTTCGCGTCTGGGGGCACCGCACCGAGCACCACCCGCAGCGGCTCGAGGATGATGTCGTCGAGGCGGGCCGTGAGCGCCGGATTATCCGCGCGCACCGTACCCGCGCCCACGAGAATCGCTTGGCTCTGGGCTCGTAGGACATGCGCATCGCGTCGCGCGGGTTCACTCGTGATCCATTGGCTCGAACCGTCGGACATCGCCACGATGCCGTCCAACGTGGACGCGACCTTTAACACGACGTAGGGTCTGCCCGTACGTCGGTGCCACAGATAGGCGCCGAGTTGCTGTTTGACCAGCGCCTCTTGCACGCCCACTTCAACCTGGACGCCCGAGGACTTCAATAACGCAACCCCGCGTCCCGAGACCCTTGGATCAGTGTCGAGCGTGCCGACGAGAACGCGCGCGACCCCCGCTTGCACAATTGCCTCGACGCAGGGACCTGTTCGACCAACGTGACAACAGGGTTCGAGCGTCACGATCATCGTCGCGCCGCGTGCCTTTTCGCCGGCGCGACGAAGTGCCTCGATCTCGGCGTGTGACTCACCGGGTGCTTGGGTGTGACCCTCGCCAACGATGACGCCCTGATCGTTCACGATGAGTGCACCGACCCAGGGATTCGGCGGCGCGTGCCACCTCGCCTTCTCTCCTGTCTCGATTGCCATCAGCATGAGTTCGTGCGGGGCGAAGGACATCAGTGCGAGAGGTGCGCCGCTTCGCGCAGCGCGCGCGCCGCATCGAGCGGTACGGGCCTTGAAAAGATGGACGAACCCGCCACCAGTACGTTCGCGCCCGCTTCAACCACCACTGGCACGGTCGACACGTCGATGCCTCCGTCGACTTCAATGTCGACCTCCACGTGTTGCGCGTCGACTTCTCGTCGCGCTTCTTTGACTTTGGGCATGACCTCAGCCATGAACGACTGGCCCCCGAAACCGGGAAACACGGTCATGAGGAGCAGGAGGTCGATGTCACCGAGAAAAGGTGCGACCGCGTCGAATGGTGTGTCCGGGTTAGCGGCGAGTCCCACGCGCAAGCCCAACGAACGCGCGTCGCGAAGCAGCGACGCCGTGCCCCCGACCTCGACGTGCACCGTGCAGCCATCGGCCCCCGAGGATTTGAACGCTTCGAGATACGAGCCCGGATTGGTCATCATGAGATGACAGTCGAAGAATCGCGTGCTGTAGGGACGAAGTGATCGAACGACCGGCGGCCCGATCGAGACGTTCGGCACGAAGTGCCCGTCCATCACGTCCACGTGCAACCAGTCGGTCTGCGCGTCAATCGCTTCGACGCTCTGAGCGAGCTCCCCGAAGTCTGCCGCGAGAATTGAGGGGGCAATCCGTAGGGTGCCGACAGGTCCCGCGTCTCTCAACGTCACGAAACCAGCCTAGGTCGTGGTGCTCGCAACTAGCTCCACACCAGAACTGACGGGTCCAGGCGCGCCCCGGACCACCAGGCCATCGCACTCATTCGACGTGAACCTTCGATTTGGACCTCGTCGAGTACGAACGAACCGTCGATCGCGTGTAACAGGACTTCACCGTCCCTCAGACTGAGGGTCCCCGGCGAGGCGCTCACTGGCGACACGCGTCCGCGAACGACGAGGAACCGGCGCGCGCCCAGAAAACAGTACGCTCGCTCGAGTCGCACGACGCGTGCAATCTGGTGCACCGACATGTCAGGTGTGATCCGATAATCGTCACTCGTTAATTTCTTCGCGTACGTCGCCTCGCCCTTTTGTTCGACCGGTTGCTCCAAAAGGTCCGAGGATGCGAGAACGTCGAGCAAAAGCGCCGCACCTTTAGTCGCGAGTTCACCGGTCAATTCCGTCGCCGTCTTTTCGCCGACGTCGGTCGCGACGCTCGCGTACACGGGTCCCGTGTCGAGGGTGGGCTCGATCGACATGACACACACGCCGGTGCGCTCGTCCCCGGCGAGTATCGCCCGTTCCACTGGCGCCGCGCCGCGCCAGCGCGGTAACAAGGAAAAGTGCACGTTGAGCATCGAGAGATGATCTAACACTGACGTCGGAATAATCGCGCCGTAGGCAACGACCACGCCGCGTTCACAGTCGAGTCCTTCGAGTAGACCGAGCGAGTGGCCGACCGCAAGACCGAGCGCGAGCGCCGCGTTCTTCACGGGGCTCGGTGAAAGCTCGCCTCCACGCCCTCGGCGCCGGTCGGGCCGCGTTATGACGATGGCGACATCGTGACCAGCACCGACAAGCGCTTCAAGCGTGGGCACGGCGGCATCCGGCGTACCTAAGAATGCGAGACGCATTCAGTCCTCGAGTAGTTGACGCAGTCCGTCGGGGTCGTGCGGCGCGAGTTGCAGATCTCGGGTGCGAAGGATCTTCTTCGCTTTTTTGCGTTGGTCGGCGTCGAGACGTTCAATGAGCAACACTCCGTTGAGGTGATCCATCTCGTGCTGAAAGATGCGACCTTCGAACTCGTCGGTCTCTACGCTGATTTCGTTGCCATCGAGGTCAAAACCCACGAGATGGATCGCGTTGGGACGCGTAATCTCCCAACTAAGTCCGGGCACTGAGAGGCACCCTTCTTGATAGGTCCATTCCCCGTCCGATTCGAGAATCGTGGGATTGACCACGACGACCGGTCCATCGCCCTTGTCGTAGACGAATAGCCGTTTCTGCACCCCGATCTGATTGGCGGCGAGACCAACACCGGGTGCCTCGTACATGGTGGTGATCATGGTCTCGGCGAGCTGCGCGATACGACCGTCGATATTCTCGATTTCGGTCGTCACCTCGTTCAGAACCGGATCGCCGTAGATTCGAATCGGCAGGGTACTCACCTCACCACGTTATCGCCCACTCCTGGGTCAAAGCCCCGCGTACGACGTCGCCATTCAATGCACGGCAACCCGAAGTTTCTGCGCGGGCCGAACGCTCGCGCGAAGTGCGGACGTGAGTTCCTCGACACTGGGCGCGCGTAGGTCAAATCCGTTCGGCGTAGAGCGCACACTTATTGGTGGGCCAAACTGGGCTACGTACTCCTGTGCGCCGAGGCCCGAGACTTCGGCGAGCGCGCCGTACGGGGGAAAACCCAATAACCGAGCCGTCTCGTCGTCACCGTGCACGATCGCGCTCATATCCCCGCTCTCGAGGGCACCAATCACGCCGTCGTGGCCTCGTCTCGTTTGCACGACCACTTCACCGTGACCGCCTTGGCGGGGACCGACCAATCGACCCGCTTTTCCCACCGCCATGAGAGCCGCGCGTCGCGCTGACTCGCGCGGTGCCAACAAGTACTGGTCAAAATCGACGAAGATGACAAGGCCACATCGTCGCACGCGCTGCCAAATTGCCTCAGTACCCACCACCACGCGCTCGAGACTCATCGTTGGCTCGCTCGCCGCGGTCACTTCGGTCACTGGCTGGGAGAGTTGTGCCGCCACGTCGCGCGCGAGAGTCGTCACCCCAACGCGAACGCGCTTTAGATTCGTTGATCCGCACGATCGACAGAAGCGTTCGCGCAGCTCGTGACGATCTCGGCACGCGAGTTGGGAGCCCACCTCCTCTTCGGCGAGGCCACAAACGCCACAACGCGCGAGTTCGCCGCATTTCACGCACGCGAAGAGCCGTCCCGCACCGAGGCGCTGCAGCACGACCGCCACCGCGACGGGTTCGCCACCCTCGAGCGCGCGATGAGCCGCTGCAAGCGTCGCACTTGCGAGTACCCCTTCATGAGGGTCACTGTCGCGCCGATCGACCACCACGACACGTGGCCACCCGACCGAGACATCCTCGATCGCTCGCGGCGCCGCGACGTCGACGAGCGAGGGCGAAGGTACGATCGACGTCGCCCACCACGGCGCGTCGTCGCGACGGCAGCGCTCGCGCACCATGGCAAACGCGTCCCACGTAGGGGTCATCTCGGAGCGATACGCCTCGTCGTCGGCGTCCACGATGACCACGCCCGCGACGCGCGGCACCGGGGCGAGGGCGGCGCCTCGCGAACCCACCACGACCGGCCACCCCGCTCGCATGCGATCCCACTGCGCTTCACCCGACGCAACGTGCACGCCACGCTGTTCGAGTCGTCCGCGTAGTCGGTTCGCCCACGATTCGGTGGGCACGAGAACCAATAATGACGCGTGGACGTCCCTCGTTGCTTCGTAGGCGCCAAGTATCAAAGCGAGTGGGTCGGTGGTCGGCGAAACCTGCCACACCCCCGGCTCGAATCGTCTCGAGCCGCTCAACACGCCAGCCTCGAGGGGTTCGCCGAGCGGCGCGTCGGGAAGTGACGTCACGAGGCGACGGGGCGACGTCGACACGAGAAAGCGCGAGAGCGGGCTATACCAACGTTCACTCGCCCACTCGAGCAAACCGATCATGGTGGGCGGCGGTCCGTAACCGAGCCATTTGGTCACTGTCTTTAGCTCAGTTCGATACTCCACGTCGCCCACCACCCAGCCGCGCACCGAACGACGATTGAAGTCCACTCGCACACGGTCTCCCACGTGTGTTTGGGTGGTCTGTTCACTCAACGAGTAATCGAAGGGCCGGTCAACGGCGCCCACCTCGGTAATCACGCGAACCGCACGCACGGCGGTCACTTAGAGCGAAAGTTCTCGACGCAAATCGTCGACGCG
>PKZI01000029.1 GCA_003133005.1 Acidimicrobiaceae bacterium
ATTACGGCTCGTCATCGCCCCAGCCCTGCAGATACGCGGACGCAAGCTTTTTGACAAGGCTCCTTCGGCGAAACTGACGCTGACACGCCACGCCGCTTCGCCCGGGGGGTACCTCATGCTCGACTTCAACTATGGAAGGTGAGTTGTGGCAGAAAAGATTTCAAGGCAGCGAGAAATCAGTCTCGTACGTCGAGGTGAGGAGGAAATTTGAACGACGATCTTCCTGTCCTGCAGGCTTATTTGACCGAAGTCCGCCGACACGTGCGGGGTATCCTCGACGGCTTGTCGAACGAGCAGTTGCGCGAACCAATGTTGCCCTCCGGTTGGAGCTGCGTGGGACTGGTGAATCATCTCGCGATCGATGTCGAGCGCTTTTGGTTTCGAGCAGTGATGGCGGGAGAACAAAGTGCCTGGGATTCGTTCGACGACGACGCTTCGGCGTGGGACGTCGATGACGATATTTCGCCCGCCACGGTGTTGGCTCTCTACGTGGAAGAAGCACGACTCTCGGACGAAATCATTGCGACGACGCCACTCGACAACGCTCCAGCCTCCTGGCCCGAGGAGTTGTTTGGTACGTTCCGACTCGACAACCTGCGTGAGATTGTCATGCACGTGATCATGGAGACGTCCTGTCATGCCGGACACTTGGATGCCGCTCGCGAACTGATCGATCGGCGACAGTGGATTGTCGTGGACGGTGGTCGAGACGCATCAGCATGAAAACGCCGAAACATCGAGCGCGGGTTCGATGACGCGGGACTGACGGAAGAGAAAAAGCGGCGGCACCGAGTGGAGCTGACAAATGACGTCCATCGTTCTGACCGGGCGTCAATGTCGGCCGACTTCATACGCTCAGCGGAATTGGTCCCATTTGAATTGGTAGTGAGGTAGGTTTCGTGACGTGACGGCTGGGGGGGCGCCGAAACAAGGAGAACAAATGACGAGATTCATGATCTCTTTCGAAGCAAGTGCCATGGACCACATTCCCGACGATGACATGCCCGCAGTAGCTGAAGCTGCTCACGCAGTCCTCGAGGAAATTATCAACGCGGGCGCGTACGTTCACGCTGGTGGACTCGGCAATCGCAGGGCACGTATCGTCGCCACCGATGGGGCCGTCACCAATGGTCCAGAACCACAAGCCATAGGCGGAATGACAATCGTCGAGGTCTCTTCGCGAGAGGAGGCATTGGATTGGGCCGCGAAGATTGCAGTCGCGTGTCGTTGTGCGCAAGAAGTTTGGGAGTTCGGACACGACCCCGAACTGGAGACGATGCTCCACCAAACTGGTACGCGAAGTTGAGCTCTCTAAAGGAGCAAGCCGTGGGAATCGAATTCAGTCCGCGTAGTAGGGCCGGTGGGGATCGAACCCACGACCGAGGGATTATGAGTCCCCTGCTCTAACCACTGAGCTACGGCCCTTCGAATTGCCGACTGTTCAACGTTTCGGCGTATTCATTTCAGACCACACCAAGGTATCAGGCGAGGAATAACTTGCTCCCTCCAACCTTCCGTTTTCCTGCTTTGACTAGCATCACACTTTGTCTTGAGCACGTTCGCACATTGAATAGACCACGTTTACATTCAACGTCTCACAAGACGTCCGACGGATCATCATATTAATGAGGTGCTGCGCGCCACGCCTGATTGTCGCACCAGAGTCAGTGATTCGAGCCAAAACCTCGCGCGACGAGTGTCAGGTTTTTTAAAATCTCTTGGTCCCAACACCTCGGACGATATGGTGAACGTGTGCTCAAGAAAATTTCCATCGTCTTCAGTCTGGCCGTATTGGGCGTTGGAATTTGGCTGATAAGCAGAGGGGACCAAGTCGATCGAGTTTGTAAGGTCGGCTCCGCCGCGGCCGGTGGGAACACGCACTTCAACCACTGTGTAAATTTGGTGTCGACGTACTTTCTTGGCTACGCGCTCACCATCTTGGGTCTAATCTTTCTCCTCGGCTCGATAATTATCATTCGACGAGAAATTCGCCAGGTCAAGTTGCAATCGCCAGCGGTCCGAGTCGGCGAATCAATTCCCGATGACTCGAACCCTTTTCGTGCAGTGATTCAGAGCGAAAAGAAAGATGAGGGGATCGACCACGATTTCCAATCCGATTAGGTTGCAAGGAACTTGCGCGTGAATGAACAGAAGCAAGAGCGTGAAGTCTGACGTGCGTTTGAGATATGTGAAGGCCGCGAGAAAAAACTCTTACGAGCTCCCAGAGCAGGACTCGAACCTGCAACCTAGCGATTAACAGTCGCTTGCTCTGCCAATTGAGCTATCTGGGAATGCACTACAGCAAAGTAACGTTATCACTCGCCCTCTGACGTCATTGCTGGTCAAACCATGCCTGCAGTCGTGTCGATTCGGGGCTCTCAATCACCGCTCGCCGACATCGTGCAATTCGTTTCGACATTGCCTGACGAGAGATGCCGTGCAGTCTTGCAATCTCCTCCATCGGCATTGTCTTAAAGGTGAACTGCCAAAACGCGTCGAAGTC
>PKZI01000116.1 GCA_003133005.1 Acidimicrobiaceae bacterium
TGGGCATCTTCTACGGCGACTTCCTCAAGATCGCGAAGGTCGTCTAAGTGTCGCCTCGCACGACCACGGAATCTCGTCCACCAAGGGCGGTGTCACATCCTTCGGCGCGCGGGGATTTCAATGCGCGCATGTTGTTGGTGGTGACGACGTTGCTCGTCTCGTTCGGGACCATCGCGGTGGCGTCGGCGAGCGAGGGTCAAGCAGTCGCCAACGGGGGTTCGTCCTACAGCATCATTTTGCGCGACCTTATCTACCTCGGATTTGGCATTCTGGCCGCGTACGCAACGGCCAGGCTTCGTTTGGACGGCGTCGTTCGAAAGGCACCGCTCCTAATTCTCGTTGGACTCGGCCTATTGGCCGCGGTCAAACTCGTCGGCATCACTTCAGACGGCGGCAAGCGATGGTTGAACCTTCACGTCATTTATCTCCAGCCTTCAGAGATGTTCAAACTCTTCACCGTGCTGTTCCTCGCGTGGTTGGTTCAGCACCATCACGCAGAACTCAACAATTGGAAGCAGCTAGCGATTTGGACCATGCCGGTGACCATTGGCGCGGTGCTCGTCCTTGATGAACCCGACATCGGCACCGCCACCGTTATCGTCTCGATCGCTTTCGTCGTGCTCGCGGTCGCCGGTCTCTCGAAGGTTCGACTCGCACAGATCATTGGTATTGGCATCGCGATATTTCTGGTCTACATGAAGCTGAAGCCGTACTCCGCGAGGCGGTTCTTCGCGTTCGTGCACCCCAGCAAGGATCTCTTAGGTAGCGGGTACCAATTGATGCAATCAAAGATCGGACTCGGTGCGGGCGGGCTCACCGGCCTCGGCCTAGGCAACAGTCGCGAGAAGTTCGGACTCCTGCCAAACCCTCACACGGACTTCATCTTCACGATCATTGGAGAGGAGCTCGGACTCATTGGCAGTCTCACGGTCATTGGTTTGTTCGTGTGGTTTCTCTTCGTGGCGACCCGCATCGCGAAGCAGTGCACCAACGCGACCTATCGACTTGTCGCGGTCGGCATCACGACGTGGATCGTGCTCGAAGCCATCATCAACATCGCGTCGGTCGTCGGTGGTTGGGCGGTCACCGGCATCCCGTTGCCGTTCTTCTCCTACGGCGGTACGGCGTTGATCACCGAACTTGCGGCGGTGGGTTTGTTGTACAACATCGCGCGTGACAACAGCCATACGGCCGATCTCGAGATCGCCCAAGGGCGCGCATCGATAAATCGAGGTGGCTACGACTCGCGTTCGTCGGGTGCGCGCGCACCTCGAACTCGGTCCGGGCAGCGACAGGGACGCTAGTGCGAGGCCCCATCGTCATCACCGGCGGGGGTACGGGTGGTCACCTCTACCCAATGCAGGCGATTGGTGACGCGCTGGTGGCACGCGGCATCGCGCCCGCGGCACTGCGCTACGTGGGAAGCGAGCGTGGCCAAGAGTCCGCCATCTTGGGGGGTGGTCCCATTGAGTTAACCCAGCTCGCCGGACGGGGTATTCGACGCTCACTTTCCTTTGACGCATTCGTGGCCAATTTCGACGCCATTGTTGGTCTCGCGCGTGCCGTCGTGCGTGCTTTCCTTCTCGTTCGTCGCTGGCGTCCGGCGGTCGTCGTCTCGGTGGGGGGCTACGCGTCCTTCGCCGTGTCCTTCGCCGCGTTCTTACGTCGCCGTCCGCTCGTGCTCGTTGAACTCGATGCGGCACCAGGGGCGGCGCACCGACTGTTCACGCGTTTCGCGACACGTCGGTGCAGCGCGTTTCCGTCAGACGATTCGCGAACGGTGTTCACTGGTGCGCCCTTGAGGGCGGCGTTGACGACGCTTGATCGATCGCCGAGTGCCCGAGACGCCGCGCTCGCACGAATGTCACCGTCAATCGATCCGACACGCACGGTCGTGGTGGTGATGACGGGTTCACTCGGGTCCTCGAGAGTGAACATCGCGGTGAGTGAGCTCGCGGCGCGATGGGCCACACGTCGTGACGTCGCACTTATTCACGTCAGCGGTCGACGCGACTTCGCGGACGTGTCGCGGCGCGCCCCCGTGCTCGAGGGACTTGACTACCGCGTCATTGAGTTCGCCGACATGGCCGTGCTCTGGCAGTTTTGTGACGTCGCCCTTTGTCGAAGTGGTGCGCTGACGGTCGCCGAGCTCACGGCACTTGGTATTGCGTCGGTGTTGGTACCACTTCCCGGAGCGCCCGGCGATCATCAAACAAAGAACGCGACGACGTTGGTCGACTATGGCGCCGCGCGACTTCTTCGTGACGAGGACTGTGACGCGAATTCCTTGGCCACCTTGCTCGACGAGGTCATGGAACCTACGACTCGCGCCACGATGGCGCACGCCGCGGCGGCGCTCGGCCGTGTCGACGCGACCCAAGCAATCGTCGACGTGGTACTCGACGTGGGCAACGCGCCATGAGCGACGTGAGGCCGTTGGTGCACATCGTGGGCGTCGGCGGAGCGGGGATGAGTGGGGTGGCGCGCTTCATGCAAGAAGAGGGTTGGTCGGTGAGTGGAAGCGACGCGAACGATTCCCCGGTCCTTCGCGAACTCGAAGACGCGGGCATCGTGGTGTATCGCGGCCACGATCAGGGCCATGGTATGGACGCAGAACTGGTGCTCTGGTCGCCCGCGGTGGGACAGGAAAATGTCGAAATTCAACGCGCACGCGAGCGAGGCGTGCGGCTGCTCACGCGTGGTGAGTTCTTGGCTGAGATGGCGCGGCGTTCTCGTGTCATTGGCTTGACCGGAACCCACGGCAAGTCCACGGCAACCTCGATGATGGTCACGGTCTCACACGCCGCCGGACGTGACGACGCCTGGCTACTTGGGACTCCGGTTCGCGGCGTTGGCGAGAACGGACACTACGGCGCCGGCGACTTGATCCTCGAGGTCGACGAGAGCTTTGGAACATTGGGGCTGCTCGCGCCCTTTGGGCTCGGACTACTGAATGTTGAAGCGGATCACCTCGATCACTACGGCACAATCGAGAATCTCGAATCGGCGTTTGTGGCGTTGCTCGAACGCACAGTGGGACCGGTCGTCGTCTTCGATGAACCGGGTGCTCGGCGTGTGGCGACCCGCGCGCGAAGCGACGCAGTCATCGTGAGTTTCGAGCGGGGTGCGACATGGTGGGTGACCGATGTCGCGCTCGCCAAACGCACTTCGAGCTTTGTGCTCGTCGGTCAAGGCGATCGGTTGGAGATCGCTCTTCGCGTGACGGGTCGTCACAACGTCGCGAACGCCGCTACCGTCGCCGCGCTGGCTCGAGAGATCGGGATTTCGAACGACGCAATTGTAAAGGGACTCGGTGAATTCACGGGTGCACCGCGTCGATTCGAATTTGTTGGAAAGTGGCAGGGCACCGACGTCATTGACGATTACGCACACCTGCCCGGTGAGGTTCGCGCCACTATTGCGGCGGGCTCCGCGGCGGGGTATCAGCACATTGGTGTGGTGTTTCAACCACACCGCTACACCCGTACCGAGAAACTTGCCGACGACTTCGCGCATGCTTTTGAGGGCGCAACCTTTCTGATCGTGACTGACGTGTACAGCGCGGGAGAGAGCAATACCTCGAACGTGAGTGGCGACCACATTGCGCGCGCCGTACGCGCGACGCGACCTCCATTTCTCGTTGACTACGCACCAACGTTCGATGAGGTGATTGCTCGCTTAGAAGAGGTGCGCGAGAGACTCGACCTGCTACTCGTGCTCGGCGCGGGTGACGTCGGAACGATTGTGTCGATGCTGCCGGGCGGGATTCGATCGTGAGCATCGAACCATTAATTGCGCGCGGTGGGTCACGAGTGCAAGAGCACGAGGACTTGGGGATGAAGACGACCTACCGTGTCGGCGGTTCGGTCCGCGCGTTGGTGACCCTCGCGACCCGAGACGATCTCGACGAATTAGGACCACTCATTTTTTCGAGTCCGCTGCCATTCTTCGTGATCGGCAACGGGTCCAACGTGCTCGTCGCCGATGGCGAACACGAGGTCATCGCGGTACAACTCACGGGTGACTTCACCGCGATGCACTGGCGCGACGAAGGGGGACACGTGATCGTTGACGCGGGCGCGGGTCTTGACTTACCCGTTGGTGCACGTCGACTCGCGAGCGAGGGTGTGGCAGGTTTTGAGTGGGCCGTTGGCGTGCCGGGAACCTTCGGCGGTGCCGTGTCGATGAATGCGGGAGGTCACGGTTCGGACATGGCCGCGTCGGTCGTACTCGTCCAGACGCGCGATCTGGATGGGGTACGCGAGTGGGGGCTCGACGATCTTCGATTCGACTATCGCACGAGTGCCATCGTCGCGAACGCGATCATCACCGACGTGCGACTCGAGTTAACGCACGGCGACGTGACGCAATCCCAGGCCTTGATCAAAGACATCGTGCGATGGCGTCGAGAGAATCAGCCCGGCGGTCGTAACGGCGGGAGCGTGTTTCGTAATCCACCGGGCGACTCCGCTGGTCGACTCATCGAAGCAGCGGGATGCAAGGGCCTACGTCACGCCAGTGCGATGGTGAGCGAGAAACACGCAAACTTCATTCTGGTCGAACCGAATGGTCGCGCGAACGACGTGTTTGCACTTATCGACATTATTCGCTCGCGTGTGTTCGAGACCTTTGGGATCGGACTCGTCAGTGAACACCGATTCGTGGGCTTCGGAGCCGAACGATGAGTCGCCGCACTCCCCACGTCTCGAGTACCGCACTCCGAGAGCGCGCGCCGATGACGACAGAGTCGTACGCTCGTGCGAGCGACACGCCACCTCGTAGGACGCGCCCGCCTCGTCGCGCGACGAAGGTCTTGGTATCAATCGGCCTCGTGATCACTGTGCTCGCCATCGGCGCGCAGTGGGCGCTTCACTCGTCGTATCTGCGCGTTCAGCACGTCACAATTACTGGTGAGGTGCACGAGAGTGCACAGCAGATTCTTGCTGCCACGCGATTAGATGACCATCCCACGATGTTCAGTGTCTCTTCGCATGGTCTTGCGAGTGACCTTGGTGCGTTTGCGTGGATAAAGGGTGTCAGTGTGCATAAACATTGGCCCAACAGTTTGACGCTGCACGTGCGCGAACTTCAACCAGTGGCCGTGGCCTATAACGCGCAGGGCGATTTACGTTACGTGAGCGCCGGCGGTCGCGACCTCGGTGCTGCACCACTGAGCGCGAACTATCCCACCTTGGTGTACGAAAAACCGTCCAATACGTCGTGGCCGTATTTACACGCGGGCCAGAGTGCGGCGCTGGTCGCGAGCAAACTTCCCGTCGCGTTTTCCGCGCAAGTTCGCACCATCACGGTAGACGCGGCTGGTGAGGTGACGCTCCAGATGACAACAACCCTGACCTTTGTGCTCGGCGAGCCGACCGAGTTGCAGCAGAAGTTCGTCGCCATCGCCTCGGTCATTGCCCATAGCACCGTGCGACCCGGCGACGTGATTGAGGTGAGTGTGCCCGACGAGTTGGCGGTGACTGGTCCGGCCCCCTCCTAGGCTCCCCATTTGACCATAATCAAAGGGCTGACTAGCCTTCAATGACATTTGTTCGCGAAAAGAACCCTGATAGAGGGTGCGCAGTGCAAGATCAACCCAAGGGGAGTTCATGAGTCTGAACCAAAGCAACTACCACGCTGTGATCAAGGTAATCGGCGTGGGAGGCGGGGGTGTCAACGCCGTGAACCGGATGATTGCCGAAGGTCTTCGCAACATTGAGTTCATCGCGGCCAATACCGA
>PKZI01000090.1 GCA_003133005.1 Acidimicrobiaceae bacterium
GGTCCAACGAAGGTCCCTTGAGGACGCACCCGTGCGCGTGGTTAGCGCACGGGCGAACCTGCCCACCCGACTCGGAAATCTTTGGTCACGCCATGAGTTGCTAACGAGTCTCATCTTCTCTGACATTCGTATCAAGTACAAGAATTCGACGCTGGGCATTTTCTGGTCGATGTTGTCACCGGCACTGACCTTGGGTATCTACTACTTGGTCTTTTCGGTCATCACCAAGAACGGCTATCCGAACTTCGCNNAATTTGGCGACCGGCGTGATTGTGGACCGGGCGGCGCTCGTAAAGAAGGTGTCATTTCCCCGAGAGATCCTCGCTCTCGCCAACGTCGGCGCGTCGGTCGTCTACTTTGCCATTCAACTCTCGGTCTTGTGTTTGTTTCTTCTCGTGCTTGGTCACGCACCCGCCTGGGGCTTCTTGTGGATCTTGCCGATATCGTTCCTCGCGGTATATCTCCTGACGGCGTCGGTCGCCGTCGTGATGTCGGCGGTCACGGTGTACTTGCGCGACATGAAACATCTCATGGAAGTATTGCTGCAACTCTGGTTTTGGTTGTCGCCGGTCGTTTATTCGTACCAGAACACCATTGAACAGCGCTTGCACGATCACGGACTGACGTGGCTCTATTTCGCGAACCCCATCACGCTCATCATCATCACCTTCCAGCGGGTCTTTTACGTCAAGACCGCCGTGCTCTCCACAGTGGCACCGCACCCTGTACTGCACATACTTCCGACGTGGACGATGTCCTCGTTCTTCTATCTGAATCTCACCTTGCTCGGTCTCATGGCGGCGCTCTTTCTGATTGCCATTTCAATCTTCGGTCGTCTCGAGGGGAATTTTGAGTCGGAATTGTAATGACCACCGTTATCGACGTTGAAAACGTCTCGAAAGAATTCAAGATTCATCATGAGCGAAACCAATCACTCAAAGAGCGCCTCTTGCATCCGAAAACCGGATCCACCGAACTCTTCAGCGCCCTAAAGGACGTCAGTTTCACCGTGTCGACGAGTGAAACGGTTGGCATTCTCGGACATAACGGCTCGGGTAAGTCCACGTTGCTCAAGTGCATTTGTGGTGTGTTGCAACCCACGTCGGGTCAGATTCGCTTGCGGGGCAGTCTGGCGGCACTTCTCGAGTTGGGTGCTGGGTTCCAAACTGAACTTTCGGGTCGTGACAACGTTTATTTGTACGGTGCGATGCTAGGACTCTCGAAAAAGGGCGTTGACGCGATCTTTGACGACATCGTGGCCTTCAGTGAGATCGAACACTTCATTGACACGCAGGTGAAGTTCTATTCGAGTGGCATGTACGTACGATTGGCGTTCGCCGTGGCGGTCAACGTTGACCCCGACATCTTGGTCGTGGATGAAGTTCTCGCGGTGGGCGATGAGCGCTTTCAGGCGAAGTGCGTCGACCGCATTCGTACCTTTCAAGAAGAGGGCCGTTCCATACTCTTGGTCACGCATCAAGCAGATCAAGTCCGTGCGTTATGCGACCGCGCGGTGGTGCTGGACGGAGGCCTCATGATCGCGAACGGACCCGTGCAAGATTCGTTACGAATCTTTCGCGAACATCTGCTTGAGGACGCCGTGGAGCACGACCGCGCGAGCCACCAGGCGGAAATTTCAATTGATTCCGTCACGACGCCGACTGGATCGTTCGACGTGCGAAGTGGCGCGGGTATGCACTTTGACGTACACATCTCGTCGCACAGTGGCTACAGCGGCAACTTCGTGATGGAGATTTTCACCCGCGGTGGCATGCTCATCAGTCGCAGCGATCCCCAAGGTTCCCCGGTCAACCTGCGACCCGGGGCGAACCACGTGGGTGTCGATCTGGCCCAGATCCCCCTGCTCGAGGGGGTCTATGACGTGAACCTCGGTATCGTCGACAGTCACGGAACCGTCATTGCGTGGAAAGAACAGGCGGCGTCGCTCCAAGTGACCTACAACGGTCGCGAGGGCGGCATCATCGAGCTCGGCGCCTCAATAAGCCAGACCTAGGCGTCACTCGCGGCACGAAGTCGGGGATATCTTCGAAGTGACCCGAATCGCCCAAGTTTTCCGACGTCGTAGGGGTGCGTCGCGCCCTTGAGCAAACGTCGGTCGCCGCGCGAGTTGCCGTAGGCGTAGATGATGGGTGGCTCGTCGTAGTGACGCTGTTCAATCCATTCGTTGAGTCGACGCATCTTTTCCGAGCCCCGGCAGTTTCGACCAAGGAAACTTCCCGTGAGTTGATTGAGGGGATCGACCGCGAGTCGTGTTCCGATCGCGCCTTGCGCGCCCAGCGCCTCGGCGATCACGTCAACGTAGATCTGCGGCGACGCCGAGACCACGACGACGTCGTGGCCCTCGCCTTTGTGCCACGCCAGACGATCGAGGACCTTCGCTCGTCCTCGTCGCTCAAGGTGGGCGAGAGCGAAGGTTCGTGATTCGTCCAGTACTTCGTCGATGTCGCGTCCAATGAGGAGGGTGCCGAAGAGACGCTCCTTTGCGTGGTCGGCCCATTGTCCGCTACGAAGGGCGCCGATCATGAGAGGAATCGATAGTGGAATCGCGGCGCGAAGGACGGCGCCCGTGCCGGCGAGATAACGAAGCCAACGCCACACGCTGCCTCCTTCGGTGAGTGATCCGTCAAGGTCGAAGGCGGCCACCACCGGCATCGTTGGAGAACTCATTTCTTCAGTCTCACAGGAGCCGCTCCCGCGTGTTCTTAATTTTCTATAAATCCTATTGAGATTTGAAACAATTCAACATTTTGGGGTTAAAGTGGAAGCGCTCAGTCAAGGGACTGACAGACGTACTCGAAGGAGAGCACATGGCGATTCGCCTTGGTGACGTGGCCCCGGACTTCACCGCCGAGACCACCGAAGGAACGATTACTTTTCACGAATGGCTCGGTGACAGTTGGGGCATCCTCTTTTCGCACCCCAAGGACTTCACTCCGGTCTGCACGACTGAACTGGGCGCATTCGCTGCGCGCAAGGGTGACTTCGACAAGAGGAACACCAAGATCATCGGCGTTTCGGTCGACGACGTGGCCTCACACGAAAAGTGGAAGTCGGACATCAAAGAGACCCAGGGGAGTGCACTGAACTTCCCACTCATTGGCGACCAGGACCGCAAGGTCGCCGATCTCTACGACATGATTCACCCCAACGCGAACGACACACTGACGGTTCGTAGCGTTTTCATCATTGGACCCGATAAGAAGGTCAAGCTCACCCTTACGTATCCCGCCTCGACTGGTCGTAACCTCGACGAAATCGTGCGGGTGCTCGACTCTCTCCAGTTGACTGCGAATTACTCAGTCGCGACGCCCGCGAACTGGACCGACGGCGATGACGTCATCATCGTCAACTCGATCACCGACGAAGACGCGAAGACAAAGTTCCCGAAAGGATTCAAGAAACTGAAGGACTACTTGCGCGTCACGCCACAGCCCAACAAGTAAGTCAGCAGTTTTCGTCGTAACGGCCACCCTCGGGTGGCCGTTTCGACGTTTGGTGGCGACATGCGAAAAATTAAGATGCTACGGACGAAAGAGACGACGTGACCAATTCTTCGACCTTCACCTACGCCAACCAGACAGTCAACCGACTCGGCTTCGGCGCGATGCGCATCACCGGTGCGGGCATCTGGGGTTACCCAAAGGACCGTGCCGAATGTCTCGCGGTACTTCGCCGGGCCGTGGAGTTGGGCATCGACTTCATCGACACCGCTGATGCCTACGGCCCCTATGTCTCAGAAGAACTCATCTTCGAAGCATTGCATCCGTACGGTGCGATAAAGATCGCGACCAAGGCGGGTCTGCTTCGAATGGGCCCGAACGTGTGGGCACCGTGCGGGCGCCCGGACTACCTTCGTCAAGAATGCGAGATGTCCCTGCGCCGTTTGGGTCAAGATTCGCTCGACCTCTTCCAACTCCATCGGATCGATCCACATCACGACCGTGATGAACAGTTTGGATTATTAAAGGCGCTGCTCGACGAGGGCAAGATTCAAGCGGTGGGACTCTCTGAAGTAAGCGTCGAAGAGATCGAGGCGGCGAGAAAAATCGTGCCGATAGCCACTGTGCAGAATCTCTACAACCTCACGAATCGAAAAAGTGAGGACGTGTTGACCTACTGTGAGAATGAAGGAATTGGATTCATTCCTTGGAATCCGGTCGCTGCGGGAAGCCTTGCGCGAAGCGGTGGACCACTTGACGCGATCGCGACGACGCAAAATGTGAGTGTCGCGCAACTCTCGCTCGCGTGGCTCCTTCATCGTTCCGCCGTCATGTTGCCAATACCTGGTACATCCCGAGTGACCCACCTCGAAGAGAATTGCGCCGCGTCTGAAGTGGTACTCGACGACGCGACCTTTCAAGCCATCGACGCAGCCGCCCGCTAAGGGGCTTTCTCTGACACCACTTCGACCTGGCGTAATGAGTGTCGTCGGGTTTCTTTTTTCACCGTTGTGAGCGAATTATCGATCGTGTGTCAAAAGTTTCCCTACTAAAGGGACATATCTTTCGTCGAGTTCGATGCGCGGCGCGATTTCCGCTCATTGGTTGGTGATCGCTGCGACGACATACGACTGTTTCATCGGGCGCGAGGAATCTACGCGAGATCGTGTTCTGGAATTGTGCGCGAATTGCACAGAGTACGGCTCGAAGCGCGGCTCTCGAGCGACATACCTTTACGCTGATGACGCTGGTGTAATTTGCATCCTCTAGGTCATCGCACTTAGGTCACCTTAAAACGTGAGCCACCCTTTACGGAAGGCACGTTTCGCATGGCGAAGAACGCGAAATCAATTTCGAACTCACTCTTGGGCGAGAGCGACGGTCAGTATGGCCGTAACGTAATTGCCATTCCATTCCTTGTCGTTGCCGTCGTTGCGGAAGCAAGTCTGTTGCTTTCACCTAATACAAACTCTGGTTCGGCGACAATCGTAAGCGTGATTCTCCTCGCGACGGCGGTCGCAAGCTTCTTCCTCTTCTTGAACAAGACGTACGTGTGGGTCAATATCCTCGTACCACTCCTGTACACCGGCTCAGTGGTGTCTTTGGTGATCGCGACAGGCAGTTCATCGTCCGGCGTTGGATTAGTTATGCTCCTCTCAGTCGTATGGTCCGCGCTATACCTCGAGATCTGGCAGTCGTCGCTGATCGTCGCGGTCGTGGTGGTGAGCGAATTCGTGACTTCCATTGTGCCCGCGGAAGTCGACTACGCAATACGAGTGCGCAGGGTCGTCATGTTCCTTCTCATTTCAAGTCTCATTGTCTATGCCGCGCACGAGGTTCGAAACAGGGTGACTCGAATTACTACGGAACGAAAAGTTTTGAGTGACGGTATGCAATTGACGATTGGCGCCCTCGAGGAGAGTCTGCGCAATGCGGCAATCCTCGGTCACCTTGTCGACATGCTCAATAGTTCGAATACTCGAGAAGAGGGTTACGAAGTCATTCAAAGGGCCGCGGAAACGATGTTCGTCGATGGAGGATTAGTCAGTGCCTTCAATTCGTCCAGCAACCAGGTAGAAACCAAATGTGCGTGGGGCAGCTTTGCCGGTGAGTGCGAAGTTTTCTCTACCGAGGATTGCTGGGCCTTGCGCCGAGGCCACGAATACGAATCCAAATCAGGGGAAATAAAGTGCAATCATCTGCGAAAGAGTGGTGTTCAACACACGCTCTGTCGACCGTTGCTGGCTCAGGGCGAAGTCATGGGTGTCTTAACTATTTCGATGCCTTATCTCGTGGTACCCATTGCAGAAATAGCGGGGATTGACGATCCTCTTCCACAAACTGCGATGTTATTTGGTGAGCAACTCTCAATTTGGATGGCGAACTTCAATTTAAGAGAGACGCTCCGCTACCAATCGATTAGAGATCCGCTAACAAATCTCTTTAATCGTCGCTTCTTGGAGGAATCGCTCACAAGAGAAATGAGCAAGTCCGCGCGCACGTTGGAGCAGGTGAGCGTTATTCAGGTCGACATTGACAACTTCAAAGAGATCAACGATAAATATGGTCACTCGGTCGGTGACGTGACGCTCGTTGCAATCGCCGAAGTGATTCTTTCGTTGTTTCGCGATTCCGATGTTCCGTGCAGGAGTGGTGGCGAGGAGTTCACGATGTTGCTTCCAAACTGTTCGTGGGAGAACGCGCATGCTCGAAGTGAGGAACTTCAGAGGCGTGTCGCTGAAATCCAGGTCTCGACTTCCCCTCAAACGCCGATGCTGAAGCCGCCAACACTCTCCATTGGTATCGCGGCGTCACCCGAGCACGGGTTCACTAGCGACGCATTACTGAGATCGGCCGATCTCGCTCTTTACGAGTCCAAATCGGGCGGCCGTAATAAAATCACGCGCGCACTTGCCGTTACCGATGATCGTCGACCAGTGGTGGAACCAGAACTTCGTAGTCATTGAACGGTCGCCATTGTTTCGATGGACCTCACGTCACTATGAGTTAGTGCTGGACTTGTAGCTGCTCTTCTATCGACTCGCGTAATTCACGCTTGAGGACTTTCCCTTGCGGATTTCGAGGTAGTGCGAGAGTCCGGAAGAATATCCTGGTAGGCACCTCGAACTGTGCGAGTTTCTCACCCACGTAACGTGAAATTTGTTCAGCTTCGACGACACGACCTGGGCGCAATACAACGACCGCGGCGACTTCTTCACCAAGTACGGGGTGGGGAATACCCACCACCGCGCAGTCAGCGACGTCGGGGTGCTCGAAGATGGCCGCCTCGACGATGACGGAATACACGTTCTCCCCACCTCGGATGATCATGTCCTTGGCGCGATCGACGATGTATAAAAAGTTTTCTTCATCCAGATAGCCGATATCGCCGGTATGGTGCCAGCCATGGGCCGATACCTCGGCGGTGGCTGAGGGGTTTTTATAGTAGCCCGGCATGACCAGCGGGCCGCGCACCACGATTTCGCCGCGCGCGCCGGCCGGCAGCATGGCGCCGGTTTCGTCCATGATCGCCAGCGTAACCAGCGGCGAGGGGCGCCCGGCGGAGGCGAGGCGGTGGCGGGCAATGCTGCCATCCGGCAG
>PKZI01000132.1 GCA_003133005.1 Acidimicrobiaceae bacterium
CCGCGGCGGTCGTGGTGATGAGCGACACGAAGGCGAAGGAGCTCGGTCTCAAGCCACTCGCGCGCATCATCGCAAGCGGCGTGAGTGGCCTCAATCCCGAAATCATGGGGCTAGGTCCGATTGAGGCGTGTCGTCAAGCCTTGGCGCGCGCGGGCATGACGATCAAGGACATCGACCTCGTGGAGATAAACGAAGCGTTCGCCGCCCAGGTAATCCCGAGCGCTCGCCACCTCGAGATACCGCTCGACAAGTTGAACATTCGCGGCGGCGCCATCGCACTCGGGCACCCCTTTGGCATNNGTGGGCGGCGGCCAGGGCATGGCCATGATCGTCGAGCGTCTCGACTGATCGGATCGTCCTAGGGCTTCGTGCCCGTCTGTCGAGCCGAAGGGTCCTTCGTGAACTGCTCGTGTTCCGCGTCGCTCACGGTCCGCGATTCGTCAGGCAGCAAGACCGGAATTGAGTCGCGCACCTCATAGGCGACGCGTCGACGAGGGTTGTACAGCACGTTCTGATCACTCAGGTACAGCAGCGGCTGATGATCGACGGGATCTTCAAGTAGATCCAGGAGAAAGTTCTCCAGTGTCATTGCGCTCCTTTTATCATGTCAAGAACCTCACGTACGCGTTCACGGCACAGTTCGTCACTCGCCGCTTCGACGTTTAGACGCAATAGTGGTTCGGTGTTCGAAGGCCGCACGTTGAACCACCACTCACCGTAGTCCGCGCTAAGACCATCGAGATCATCGACCTTTACGCCAGTCTCTTGCAGCATTTTCGTCATTACCGTCACCGTGGCGTGAGGGTCATCGACCACCGAATTGATTTCGCCCGACGCGACGTAGCGTGCGAGAGGTGCGACGAGTTCTGAGAGCGGCCGCCGCGAGGTACTCATGAGCTCGAGCACGATCAGAGCGGTGATGATGCCCGAATCCGCTCGGTAGTTGTCGCGAAAATAGTAATGACCGGAGTGTTCGCCCCCGAAGACCGCGTTCGTCTCGGCCATGACTTGTTTGATGAAACTATGGCCCACCCTCGTGCGCACCGGCACGCCACCGTTTTCGAGAATGACTTCGGGCACGGCCTTAGAACAGATCAGGTTGTAGAGAATCGTTGCTCCAGGATTCTTCTGTAACACCGACTGGGCGACGAGCGCCGTCGTGAGCGATCCGTTGACGGGCTCGCCGCGCTCGTCGACTAAAAAGACGCGGTCCGCGTCGCCATCAAAGGCGAGTCCAACGTCGGCGTCACTCTCGCGCATTCGTTGTTGAAGGTCGACCAAGTTCGCGGGGTTGAGTGGATCGGCCGGATGGTTGGGGAACGTGCCGTCGAGCTCTTCGTAGAGAATCTCGACGGAGAACGGCAGTCCCGCAAAGACCTTCGGCACGACGAAACCGCCCATACCGTTGGCAGTGTCGGCAATAATCCGCAGTGGCCCAAGAGCGGACAGGTCCACGAACGAATGTACGTGGCGAACCCACTCGTCCATGAGGTCACGGTGCTCGAGGGGCGCCATCGAACCGTTCGCGGGCTTCACGAGGAATTTCTTGGTCAGATCTTCGATCTCGACTAATCCCGACTCGACGCCCACGGGCTTGGCCCCGGCAAGACAGAGCTTGATGCCGTTGTAACCGGCGGGGTTGTGTGAGGCCGTGAACATGGCGGCGGGAGCATTGAGGTAGCCCGCCGCGAAGTAGATGAAGTCCGTCGACGCGAGTCCGAGATCGATCACCGTGGCGCCTGACGACCTTGCACCGTGAGAGAAAGCCTCGCTGAGCGAAGGACCCGAGGGGCGCATGTCGCGCGCCATGAGAATCACCGGGGCGTTGGTGAATGTCGCGAACGCGGAGCCCACCGCGCGCGCGACGTCCTCGTTGAGTTCGTCCGGATAGGTCCCGCGCACGTCATAGGCCTTGAATATCGCGCTCGTTTCCATGTGGTGCCACTCTACCGGGGCGGTTTCGGCGCTTCCTGATCGCGAACCACAGGGTCACGAAACCACTCAACACCGCGAGGTCGGTAATGACGTTGCCCCACGCAAGTGCCGGTGTCGACCCATAGCTCAACGTGACGCTCTTTGACGTGGGTACGACGACCATCATGTTGGGACTCACACGGTACGGTCCACTCGCGCCCGTTGCGTGCCAACGTGGAAAATACGAGATCTTCACTTCGACGGGCACGCCGACGCGACTGACGTGAAACGAGAGCGACTGGGTACCAACAACTATCTTCTTCACCTTCACGTTCGCCAGAGGCGCGCTCGCGGCGATGGTCGTGACGCTTGACGCCCTGGGCCAGTTCGAAGGTCCACTGCTCGCGAGCAATACCTTCCAATCCTTCGGATCGAGCCACCACTTTACGTTGGCGTTCAGCCAATCCACACGACTTTGCAGGTTCGCCACCACGTTGGGCAACGACGTGAGAGGTTCGACCATTGGACTGTCGTTGATCTTGTAGATGTACCACTTGACCCCTGGTGAGGGCCAGGGCTTGGTCGTCGCGACGAGCTCGAGCGAGGGATCGCTCGACGCCTCGCTTACCGCGACACTCGAGAAGCAGATGTAGTACTTCACGCCGAGCATCTGGAGATGCTGGACACCCTCGGCGACGTCAAGGTCTCCGTAGGGAAGACCGGCCTGCGCGTCGCTCGGTGACGCACTCAACTCGGCTTGATCGAGGAAGTGATATGGCGTCGTCGCCGAGGACTCGAACAACAAGCCTTCCATTGAGTCAACGCAGTTGTTCGTCCAGTACGGCAGGAGCATCAACGCTTCGGGGGTGCCAAAGCGCTGCTCGGTCGCGCTGTACTCCCACATCGCTCGTCCGCACCCGTACTGCTTCGCGACGCGCTTGACGGTGTCGATGAGGTCGTGGTACTCGGGCCAGCCACTCTGGGCTTGGTAGCCCGAGTAGTTCGTATCCGCCCAGACCGCGACTTGGTTGCCTGAGGTGTCGAGGTGTAGTGCGGACGCGGCGGCGGGAATGAGACCCGGCACCGTGGAGGCGAATCCAAGCACCGCGACGGCGACGGTCACGTTGATGGTTCGACGAAGTTTGCGCTCCTCGTGATCCTCTCGTTCGTTGAAGTACGCGTAGTCCGCCTCGTCCAAGGGCAGATTCGCGAACGAACTCGTCACGCGACGACCGGATTCGTCAAAAGGATCGGACGGCACCTTCTTCTTGCGACGTGCCCAGCGCGATAAGGGATACGCCAGCAGCCAACCGGCGAGTAAATGGATCGAGATGAACCAGAAGGGGACCAACCGCTCGTTCCAGATCACACTCTGGGGCTCGAACACGTAGCCGACGAGTGAGAGGACGACCAGTGACGCGAGCACCATGCCGAGTCGGTCACGTACGACGAAGGCGACGACGAGACCCACCCCAGCGAGAATGATCACCCACTGATCGCCGCCGTGACCGCCGTTTGCCCCGAACCACCCCAACGTCGTAAAGATCTCGCGAAAGGTGCCCACCGGATCATTGACGTAACCCAGCGAATCCGAGTAGCGCTGGGAGGTGGCAAAGGGAAAGAGCCACCACGCTGAGAGGGCGAGCGAGAGTAGACCCGCGCCGAGTGCGAATCGAAAGGGGCGCGCGTAGTCCCCTCGAACGGCGATCTCCTCGTGAGGATCACCGATCCCTCGACGAGCGAGGAGTTCGATCACGACGAGCACGAGCACGGCGACGATCGTGAATCCCCACGGCAAGATGTGCGCCGCGAGCGTAAGACTAAGACCAATCGCGCAGTACCAGTAACCGCGACCTGTTCGAACGCCGCGCGCGAAGAGTCCGATCGTCAAGAGACTCAAGGCGAGTGACAGCGAGAAGGCGTACTCCCCCGCCATGGTCGAGAAGAGATTGCCACCGTCGATCGTGAACGAGGCGTCAAAGAGAAAGGGCAACGTCGCGAGTGCCAACGCGATTGGAATCGGTCGCGGAGCGCGAAAGAGTCGACCCATGGCGTACGCGCAGAACGGCATCAACACTGAACCGAGGATCGTCGCCAACTTCATCGCGACGGCGAATCCAATCAAGTAACTGGCCCACGTCGCCAGGATGTCGGGCAACACGAAGTAGTACGAATACGCGGGCATCCCCGCGAACCAACCCGGATACCACGGCGTGAAGTCAAAGAGGTTGCCCTGGGTACGCAAATACGCGGGTAGCGCCAAGTGTGAGCCGGTGTCGCCACCGGTGATGAGCGTCGAGGAGAAGATGAGGTTGGGGTGCAGCTCCCACACCACGACGAAGACGATGCCGAGCAATATCGTCAGGTCCATCACCCGAAGAGGCGTCCAGAATCGTGCGATACGACCCAGCATCAGTGGTTCGCTCGCTGGGCGATGAGTGACGCGAGCGCCACCGCGTTGAAGGACGCGTGCGTGAGAATGCTCGGGATGAGGCGTTGCGTTCGCTTTACGACGAGAGCGAGGATGACCCCGAGCAGGGCGAGGCCCGCGAACTGCGCGGGCTCACCGTGCGCGAGCCCGAAGAGGCACGCGCTCACTACGACCGCCACAACTGTTCCACCCCGCGACATCTTCTCCGAGAGACCAATATCGAGTGTGCGAAAGAGAACACCGCGAAAGAACCATTCCTCGAAGATCGGCGCGCCAATGGCGGTCAAGATCGCGATGAACACGAACGCACTACCCGTCGCCCCTCCAAAGAGGTGATTGACCGGCTTGTTGAGGTCCTTCACGTGGAAAGGCAGGTAGAGAAGATCAACGAGCAATTGGGCGCCGATGCCCAACGCCACGAACCCGACGTCGCTCGTGCGAAACGTCCACTGATGCGCCATGTCCGGTAGCCCACCGCCGGTTCGCGAGAAGCCAATCGCTGCCCCGAAACCAACCCAGAGTCCTACGAGCCCGAGCGCGTTTGACCACCACGGTGGCGAACTCAACTTGGTAAGCGCCGACAAGCCCCCCGGGAAGTGATCGATCTGCACGCCCACGTCCAGCAAGATCGTCGCAACGACCTCGCCGAGTAGAAACCCGCAAGGCACCCGATGAGAATGGCGCTGATCTTTGGGCGATTCTTAAAATTCACCGTAAACGAAGAACTCACTAGGCCCAACGCTAACAAGTGCCGACTTATGCACAGGGCCCAAGTCACCGTGTTGCTCTCGGCCCCTAGATTAGAGGGCGTGAGTACACCACCCAACGAACGTCCCGGCTACAAGAAGTACGTGCCAGGCGGCGAGCAGCCCATGGCGCCCGAAGCTCGTCGGCGCATCATCACTATCGCGCTCGTGGCATTCATCCTGGGCATACTCATCATCCCCTCCCTTTTCTCCAATAAAGCAGTGAAGACCATCTCGTATTCGACGCTGATCAAAGACGCCCGACACGACGGCGTCATTTCGGCGAGCATCAACAACAACAACGGCGTCATCACTGGTCAATTGACGAACGGCACGAACTACACCACGAATGGTCCGATTCCCGCGCTCACTGACGAGGTCAACACGCTTCGCACTAATAGCGTCAATGTCACCTTCGCCAATTCGTCGAGTTTTCTGTCCGAATTCCTGCCGTACATCATCTGGATTCTGATCTTCGTTGGATTCTTCGTGTTCGCGAGTCGCCAGGCGCGCGGACAAATGAACGGGATGATGTCGGTCGGTCGGTCCAAAGCCAAGCAATTCAATCTCGATCGTCCAACGACGACCTTCGCGGACGTGGCGGGCTACTTCGGCGTGAAACAGGAAATCAGTGAAGTCGTTGAGTTCCTTAAGACGCCCGGACGCTACAAAGAGATCGGCGCGCTCATTCCAAAGGGAATTCTTCTCGTAGGACCCCCGGGCACCGGAAAGACGATGCTCGCGCGTGCGGTCGCGGGAGAAGCGGGTGTGCCCTTCTTCTCGGTGTCGGGTTCTGACTTCATGGAGATGTTCGTGGGTGTGGGCGCGAGTCGCGTTCGCGACCTCTTCGCCACCGCTCGCAAGCAGTCACCCGCCATTGTCTTTATCGACGAGATCGACTCGATTGGTCGTAAGCGTGGCGCTGGCGTGGGCGGCGGACACGACGAGCGCGAACAGACGCTTAATCAGATGTTGAGCGAAATGGACGGATTCGACCCGGCCGAGGGCGTCGTCGTCATCGCCGCGACGAACCGTCCTGACGTTTTGGACCCGGCACTCTTGCGTCCAGGTCGCTTCGACCGACAGATCGTCGTACCACTCCCCGATCTCGATGAACGCCTACCGATTCTCCAAGTGCACTCCAAGGACAAACCCCTGGATCCCACGGTGAACCTGGAAACCGTCGCTCGCGGTACTCCGGGGATGAGCGGAGCTGACCTCGCGAACCTCGTCAATGAATCAGCGCTGCACGCCGTGCGTCGAAACTCCGTGACCATTGGCATGGAGGACTTCGAGAACGCCCGCGACCGCGTCCTCATGGGCCAGCAGCGCGACACGATGGTCCTGATGGACGACGAGCGTGAACGCATTGCCTTTCACGAAAGTGGCCACGCACTCCTCGCCTACGTGCTCGATAAGACGGACCCGCTACACAAAATCACCATCATTCCTCGCGGCATGGCCCTGGGCGTCACGATGACCCTGCCCGAAGAAGATCGCCACATCATGTCGCGTCAGCACCTCGAGGACTCGTTGTGCATGCGAATGGGTGGACGCGTCGCTGAACTCTTGGTCTACGGTGACCTCTCGACGGGCGCGGCCGATGACCTGCAGCGAAACACCGAACTCGCTCGACGAATGGTCCGTGAATGGGGCATGTCCAAGGAGATTGGACCAATGGCGTGGGGTTCGAACAATCAGGTATTCCTCGGTGAGGACCTCATGCACACTCGTGACTACTCCGATCACACCTCACAAATCATTGACGACGAAGTCGAGAGGATTCTGCGCGAACAAGAGTCTCGCGCGATCGAGGTCCTCACCCTTCATCGACGCGGACTCGAGTCACTGACGCGATCGCTACTCGAAAACGAGACGATCGACGGTGAGACCGCAGCCCAGCTCATCGACGAGGCGCACGGCGAACCGGTGCACGCGCCGGGCAAGAAGACCGTGAGTTCGTTAAGTGGCGTGGGCAAGACGCCCCCCTCGCCGAGCGACAACCCCGCGCCACTCGTACCTCCGGTGCCCGCGGCGCCGGCGTGGAAGCCGCCAACGCTACCCGCCGTCTAAGGGCGACACGACTGACACGCCCGAGGGCGTACTTGGCAACGTCAGAGTCACGAGAAGCGACGAGCGTGACGACGCGGTCACGAGCAACGTCTGTCCTTTAAGCGAACTCACGCCGCTGAAGACGCTCAAGATGCTTTCGGTCGAGTGCGGCGCCAGCTCGGTCGAGCCGGTATCACTTCTTTCGCCGGGATTGGGAATTGTGGTGAAGGTGACCTTGAGCGTCTTGTTCAGAATGTTCGTGACGTCCGCCGCATCGTAACCAACACCCGCGAAATCCGCGACGACGAATTGGTTCGATGGCGTGACGGGCGACGAGAGTGCGGTACCAGCGGAGGTTCCGGTCACGAGGGACGTCGCGACGGGCGCGCTCGACCGCACGCTCACGATTGCGTAACCCGCGGCGGGGATCGCCGAATTCGGCGTGATCGTGATCTCGCCACTGGCGTACGGTGAGACGGTCAAATCCTGCGGGGCGGGCGAGAATCCCACGACCTTCACCTTGGCCACCACATTCACCGACTCACCGCTCGGGTTGGCGACGCGAATCTGAGCCACCGCGTTATTGACCGTGGTCACGGCAGGAAACCGCGTGACTTCACTGAGTACGGACTGACCTTGCGTGAACGACGTCACCGGACCGGATTGCTCGACGCCGTTGATCACAATAGAGCCGCGTAACACCCGCACGTGCGTCGCGACGTTGGAGGTATTGACAATTTCGCTGCCGAGGTTGATCTCGGTCTGCTGGTGGGCAGCCACCGCGAGACCTTGAAACGGTGCGGGCGCCGCGAACCCGCTTGGCGAGTAGGTCGAGATGTTAAAGACCGCCGGCGTCGCGGTCGGGTTGTAGATGCTGAGCTCGGCCGTCGAACCCACGGTGGTATCAAAACCACTCGCGTACCAGTTCGTGACGCCCGCGGACACGCACGGCGCTTCGGCGTGCGAGTTCGTAACCTCTTCGCCAACGACACCACCACCGTTCACCTGAACTGCGGCGGCGTAACTCGAACCCGAGGTCACACTTTGGGGCACGAGCGTGCTCGAATGATGGGGACCCAACTTGATCGACACGAGTGAGGACGCGTTCTTGTCCGACACCACCTCGACATTCAGCATCCGAGTGGAACTCGTTGTATTGAGGAATGAGTAGTGACCCACCTCGGGACCCGTCGTTCCCGACAGCCCCGTGCAATAGAGTGCGGTCGAGTCCGAACCCTGGCCCAACGAAAGTGAACTCGTCGAGGGCGCGACGTTCGAAAATCTCACGAGCGTGCTGAGACCGGCCAGCACCAATAGCGCGGCGAGCACGACGAGCAGTGGTGGACGGCGACTAAACACGACGTGATCCTCTCGCGTGACGTGCGGAGGCGCCACGTTGGCGACGACCCGTAAAGAGCCACTCGAGACGCTGGACCAATCCAAAACCGAGCCAAACAATGATCCACAAACCGAGCGTGAACCCAGCGAGGATCCCGTTCCACGGGAATCGGTGAAGCGTGAGTGACGCGGTCGGGTTCGCCGCACTCGTGCTCACGAGATAGGTGGGCACCCAACCGTCGTGCACACTTCGCGTCGCGGGTTCAGCGTTCACGTCGAGGACGAAATCACTCGCGGGAGCGACGCCTGCGAGAATCGTCGAGCCTGGAGCGACCGAAGCCGACGTTGTCCCGCTCGCGAGCAACTGCGTCGGTGACGTCTTCGCATCAATCGTCTGGGAGACCAGTCCGTGGTACATCGAGTTCGCAAAGACCACGACGGAACTCGTCTGTAATTCGAGCGAGAGATCCGTCTGAAGACCGAGCGCGGTCTTGAGCGCCGCGGGCACGGGGTGCAGCGGCACCGACTGCACGCCGGCCAATTCCGGCGCCGACGCGTTCATCACCACAATCGACGAGATGCCCGCGGGTGCGAGCAACGCACCCAGGCGCACCGTGCGCCCGTCGATGGCGCTCTGCAGAGCGGTCAGAATCTTGTCCGTGGTACCCGAATTAGGTTGCGCGAAGAGAACGTCGCCCCCCGGAAGACCATTCGTGGAGGTCGCGGCCTCGAGTCCGGGCGCGACCGACCAACCAGGCACCGGCAGCACCGAAGGGTCGCCCAGCCACAAGACCCGATAACCACCCGAGTTGGCCGGTGCGAGGGCGCTCAACGATTCGGCCACGCTGGTGGTCGGCAGATCGAAACGACCACTCGAGAAGCTCACGGCGAACGGCACCACCGCCACAATGACCACGACGACGCTCAACGTGGCGAATAGTTGGCGCCAACCGAATCCGCTCTGGCGAAGGTCGAGCTCGAGAGCGCTCATTCCCAGACCAATCAGCAGCGCGATCATCACCATGTAGAGCGACAACAAGACGTCAAGGTCGGGTGCGAATGAGCCGAGCCAGTGGTGCGAGACCAACGTGGCGAGTACCAACGTCAGCGTCGCAATGGCGGCAGCCTTAGTCGCGATTGCGCGACGTTGGTCGCGACACAACAGCAGCGCCAAGAGCGCCGCAGCCGGGAGCAACCAGCCGGTCCAGTTCGTGCCGAAGGTGCCGTCGGCGCCTCGCACCAAGACCGAGAACGAAGGCGACGACCACGGACCACGAGCGAGACCGAACACTTCGAATGCGCGACGACCTGCGGCGAAGAAATCGATCGTCAGCGGCAAGAGAAAAATTGCGACGTTAAAGCCGAGCGATCCAAGCAGACGCCAAGGTTGGACGCGTTCACTCTCTGGATCGCTCTCGAAGGCTCGCGCGAGGTAGACGCCGGCCACGATCAGCACCACCAAGACCAAGGTTGCCGGCGCCATCGCCGTCATCAGCGCGATGAGCATTATGAGCGCCATGCGTTGACCGGCCTCGGTCGAGCGCCAACCGCGCTGGCCGAAATGCACGGGCTCGAGGTACGGCGATGATCGAAACCCCGGTACCCAGAGAAGTTCGAAGAGCCGCCGCACGACGAACGGCAATCCGGTGATGACGAAGAGCACGTCGACACGGCCCGCACCAATCATGTTGACGCCCAAGGGAAAGGCCATGTAGGCAATCGAGGCAACCACGCGCGCACGATTCGAGACGCGCCCGCGTAATAGACGCGCGATGCCCACCGCGCCCAGCGGTACTGCCGCGACGAGAGCGAGGCGCGGGAGGATGCCCATTCGACCTATGACGAAGGTCCCCGCGAATCCGAGCACGCCGTAACCGGGCATCGCGGGCGCTCCGCTGCCGACGCCGTTGGAGGACCACGAAGCAAAGAAGTGTCGCCACGTCGACCACCACGAGTCCAGTGGAGCGAGACGGCCAATAAGCGGAAGATGCATCGCAAAGAGGTTGCGCGAGCCAATGAGCCACAACACGACGACCAACGCCACCGTGAGCGCCTGAGAACGAAAGGACGTCAGGAATCGCGACGGGCGATTGCGCTGTTCGAGCAAACCGCTCTCAGGTATCTCGTCGAACTCCTCCTCCTCGGAAAAGACAGCCCCGAAGCCGACCGTCGCGAGGTCATCAACCTCGACGTGTTCTTCGGCGTCAGGTACGGGAAGAATCCCACGCGCACGGTCCAAGCCGTGGCGAACCAACGTGAGAAAGAAGCGTCTGAGCCGCGACGAGCCGCCCACTTGCAATCGGCGAAGCTCGGCGTCGGACAAGATGCGTGTCGCGTGACGCTGACGTCGTCGCTCGCGCACGCTGTGACGATTGTGAAAGAGCCAGCGCCACGAACCAACGATCGCGCCGGCTCGATCGGCGTCGCGACCAACGAGGGCGAGCAGGAACTCCATGGTGTCAAGGGCCAGGAGCACCAACAAGGTACTGAACGTCGCACGCGCGCTCCAGCCAGTGGCAACCACGAGCAACTGGTGTCGACGCTGGAGGTCCTGACGACTAGCGCGTCGTGTGCCGAGCGCGGTGACCGGGCGCTCGCCCGTCGCAATGGTCTCGCGATGCGCGACCTTGGCGAGCGGGGCAACCACGATGCGAGCACCCGCGACTTGAGCACGCCAACAAAGATCAAGGTCTTCGCCAAGTATTGGAATGATCGGGTCGTAACCGCGGAGTGTGCCAAAGAGGTCCGAACGCACGAGGGTGACACCGCCGGGAGCGACGAAGACGTCGCGTTCGAGGTCTTGTTGGCCGTGGTCAATCTCGCCGATCTCCACTCGTTCGTGCACCACGCCGTAGCGGTCACACGTTTGGCCCACGTGCAAGAGCACGAGTGGGTCCTCGTAACTCACGACCTTGGGTGAGATGACGCCCGCGTTGGTGCGAAAAGCGGCCTCGACCATCAATTGCACCGCGTCCGGCTCGAGACGCACGTCATCGTGGCAGAACAGGAAAAACGCCGACCCTTCAACCATGAGCGAGGCGTCGTTGCACGCCGAGGCGTAACCTCGATTTTCCTCCAGGATTCTCACGAAGGCCTGGGGGGCGATGGCGGCGACCCGAGCGGGGACGTGCTCGGTCTCCCCGTTCGCAATCACGAGCAGGCTTAGTTCCTCGTAGTCCTGTGCCACTAACGAAGCCAGCGTGGCTTCGAGACCTGGACCCGGACCGGTGGTAACGACGACGGCCACAACGGCCGGAGCGCGAGATTCCATCAGTCCTTCAAGGTTAGTTGAGGCTCGTATCGGCTCCTGGCGCACTGCGACAAGAAAAGACTGGCCAATGACCCAAATCTCAGGGTTTTGACCGACGCGAACGGAACTCTTCGACGACGTCCGCTAATGACGTCGAAAGGTCAATCTCGGGTTCCCATCCCGTCGCCGCGTGTATTTTTTCAATGCTGCCGCGCATCACGGGCACTTCGACGGGACGAAGTAAGACGTCGTCAACGACGAGATCGACGTCGGGCGCAATCTCGTCGCGAAGTTGATGGGCAATGTCCGCAATCGCGGTGTCGTGGCCCGACGCGACGTTGTACACCTCGCCACTCTTCGCGTAGAGCGACAGCAATCGATACGCACGCACGACATCGCGCACGTCACTGAAGTCGCGTCGCGTGCTCAGGTCACCAACGCGAATCTCACTTCGTCCTTCGTCGCACGCGTCGAGGAGTCGACTTACCAAGGCGGGAACAACAAACTGTGCCGATTGACCGGGACCGACGTGATTAAAGGGGCGCACGATGACGACGCGCTGACCGGTGGCGTGGTGCGACGCCAGGACGAATCGCTCCGCTTCCAGCTTGCTCGACGAGTAGGGATTCGCCGGTGCGGTCCGATATGTTTCGCGCACCGGTAAGTCCTGCTCAGGAACGATGCCGTAGACCTCGGCGGAGCTCACGAACACCACGCATGCCGTAGGGACGACTCGATGGGCAACGTCCACAAGGTGCTTCGTGCCCAATACGTTTACTCTCGTGAACTCCGTGGGGTTTTGCCACGAGTCACCGACGTGGGTGAGCGCCGCCAAGTGATAAATCACCTCGGGCGCAGTGTCGCTGAGAGCACGGACCAACGCTTCGGGGTCGGTGATATCGACCTCACGATCCACCCTGGTTACGAGGTCGCCGTTGGCTTCGAGGTGCGCCGCGAGGTGGGCGCCGACGAATCCCCCACCGCCGGTTATAAATGCACGAACCGTCATCCCTTCGCCGTTTCGTAGGCCGAGAGGTGACGGCTGACCATTTCGTCCCAGGTGAACGCGCTGGCGCGTTCACGCGCGACGAGTGAATGTTGCGCGCGCTGGGCCTGATCAAGTCCTAAAGCGACGTCGAGTTGTTGCGCCAGTGCATCGGCGTTGCCGGGCGGCGCAAGCAATACCGCATCCGCACCGGTCTCCGCCATGACCGTGTCCGACGTGGTCACCACCAAGGCACCGCACGCCAGCGCTTCGAGCACCGGGAGTCCAAAGCCCTCCCCTCGTGAGGGGTACGCCACCACGCTGGCGCGACGAAGCAGCGGTGCCACGAGGGCCTCGTCAACAAATCCAAGGCGTCGGATCCTTGCGGTGCCCGGATTGCGTGCCAGAGCCTGGTCGAAACCCTTCATGGCCCAACCGGCCTGTCCCGCGATCCAGAGTTCGGTCACGTTGTCGTCGCGCGACAACTGCGCAAAAGCCTCGAGCAGAACATCGAGACCCTTTCTAGGCTCGACCGTGCCGAGAAAGAAAACATAGGGGACATCGAACGGCAAGCCGTGACGGAGAAAAAGATCTTCGTCGCCTGATGCGTCGGGAGAAAACGTCGTCAAATCGACGCCGAGGGGCGCCACGACGATTGGAGCGTGCCGAGGGATGATGGTGTCGAGTTGGCGAGCGGTGAATTCACTCACGCAGATGAGCGCATTGGCGTGAGTGGCGGAATAGGAAATCGCGCGTCGAAAGAAGGCGACCTTGGATCGCTCGTGCCACTCGGGATTCGTAAACATCGTCATATCGTGAATCGTCACGATGGTAGGAGCGGCGCACCGATGCGGCATCGTGTAATGGGGCGAGTGCCAGACGTCGACATCCCTGGCGACGTCAGAACGTCCGAGTCGCCACGCTTCATAGAGCAATCGTTCTGCGCGCCGCGACGGAACGAGCGTTGCGATGCTCGTGGTTGTCGTTAGCGCACGCCAACGCTCAGCGTCGTCTCGACGGGTAACGAGCGTGACGTCTTGGTCACGCAGCGGAAGTCGACGGGCGAGTTCGACGACGTAGCGACCCGCGCCCGCGACGCGCACGGGAACCGCCGAAACGTCAAGTGCGACTTTCACTGCCATCCCGCCACGTGGTCGAGAGCGGAGTGACGCCAGGTCAAGTGCGCCACCGACTGCATTCGTGACTTCGCGCCAGCCTCGCCTCGTTCTTTATCAAGGGCTTCGCACAGCCCCGTCGCAATCGAGGAAACACTCAACGGATCGACGAGAATCACCTCCGCGTTCGTCGCAACGCTGGGAACAGTTGCACTCGCGAC
>PKZI01000244.1 GCA_003133005.1 Acidimicrobiaceae bacterium
TGACTGCGAGCAGCGCAGTGACCGACCAGTGTTCGTGACCGGTGGTGTCGATGCTTCAAATATCGCGTCGCTAGTACAGGCCGGGTTGCGTCGTTTTGTCATCGTTCGTTACCTCACGCAGTCACGTGATCCCGAAGGCGCGGCGCGTCAGCTTCGAACAACGTTGGACGACGAACTCTCAGCGGTGGCGATCGAGCCAACCCAGTAGCGTCGCGACCATTCGCGGATCGGCGCGCAACTGGTGACCCGCACCTTGGATGATACGAAGTTCCGCGCGGCCATCGGCAGCGGCGAGAAGATCGCGCGCGTCGCTGATGGGAACCTCGAGGTCGTCCGCCCCGTGACCAATCAACAAACGACGTGGGGGAATTTTCGCGATCGAAACCAACGGATCGATCGCCAGTACGTCGTGACGTAACTCTTCTGGGGAAAGCAGGTCCTTCTTGTTCCCAACGACGCCCGCGACCTGCACGGCGTGATGGAAGTCTTCCGCGCTTGAAGTCCACTGGTCAAGGTGCGCGGGAGCAGCGAAGGAGGCGACACCGCGCACCCGCTCATCGCTGGCTGCCGTCGCCAACGCGAGCGCACCGCCAAAACCGAATCCGGCGAGGGAGATCTTTTGATCACCCGCGTCGACGCGGTCGATGATTGCGTTGAGGTCGCTACGCCACTTGGTCGCCGAAAACGTGCCGGTGCTTCCCCCTACCCCTGAGAACGTGCCCGTCGCGACGATCCAGCCCGACTCGTTCGCAAGATGCTCGGCGAGTTCGGGCAGCAGTCCCGCGGCCTGGCGGCCCATGCCCAGGGCGCGCGGTAAGCCGTGCACGAGTACGAGCAAGTGACCAATGTCGGGACGTGCGCTCGAGGTCGCGATGCGCAAATCAAGAACGGAGCCCTCGCTTTTTATCTGCTCGTGGGCCAGCACGCTCGCCTAGATGTTCAGTTCCAGCGCCAGCAACTCACGGTGATACGCCGGGTCGCCGAGGAACAATTCCGAGCTCTTCGCCCGTTTGAAATAGAGATGCGCGTGGTGCTCCCAGGTAAATCCAATGCCCCCATGGATCTGGATGTTCTCTGCGGCGCAGTGAAAATACGCCTCGGAGCAAAATGATTTCGCGAGACTCGCCGCGATCGGCAGTTCGTCGTTGAGTTCTTGGGACGCCCACGCGGCGTAGTACGCGGCGGACTTCGCCGATTCGACGTCGAGCAACATGTCCGCGCACTTGTGCTTGATCGCCTGAAACGACCCAATGGGACGACCAAACTGCACGCGGTTCTTCGCGTACTCAACGGCATTCGTCAGAACGCGTTGCGCTCCGCCCACTTGTTCGGCCGCGAGTGCAGACTCGGCGACCTGCAACATCGTCGTGAGTCCCGTCAGTGCGCCGCCCTCTACGCCAACGAGCGCGCTCGATACGTCTTTCAATTCCAAGCGACTTTGTTTGCGCGTCTGGTCCATCGTCGCGAGCGCGCTACGTGTGAGACCCGACGCATCGCCTCGCACGGCGAAAAGTGACAGACCCTTTTCGCTCATCGCGGGGATCAGCAACAGCGATGCAAGGTTCCCGTCGGTGACGTAGTTTGCGACGCCGTTGAGTACAAATCCGTCGCCTTCGGCGCGCGCCGTCGCCGAAGTGCGCGAAAGATCCCAATCACCAGTGTCGTCGGTAAGTGCGACGGTAGCGATCGTGTCGCCCGACGCAATACCGGGAAGATACGTCGCCTTGTCCTGCTCACTTCCCACGAAGAGCAGTGCATTGGCCGCGAGCGCGACGCTAGAGAAATAGGGCGAACAGAAGAGCGCCGCACCCATCTCTTCGAAGACTACGTACAATTCGACCGGGCCGAATCCCTGTCCCCCGTACTGTTCGGGGATTCCCAAGCCCTGTAGGGCGAGTTCATTCGCCATGAGCGCCCACACGTCGGGGTCGTAGCCTTCGGGCGTCGCCATGAGTCGGCGTACTTCGGTCTCGGGTGACTTCTCTTCCAAGAAGCGTCGCACCATCTTTCGGAGTTCTTCTTGTTCCTCGCTAAAGCCAAAGTTCATCGCGATCCCTTTTCCCCCAGCCGTTCACAACGACCGATGAAAGCGAGATTAGTCAATACTGGACGGCGCGCAGAACGTGGCATTCTGGGAGCGTGGATGACGTCGAACTCGTATGGTCCAACGACCACGCCGAAGTGCACCGCTTCGTCGTGGGTCCGGTCGACAACAACGTCTTTGTCGTGCGATGTCGACGCACGGGTATCGCAACGTTGATAGACGCCGCCAACGAACACGATCGACTGCTACGTGTGGCGACGCGTCTGGGCGTCAACTCAGTGCTCGAGACGCACGGCCACTGGGACCATATCGGGGCCGTCGAACAGGTGCGTGAGGCGGGCATCGACGTGTGGGTTCGCAACGAAGACGCCGCGATGTTGCCGAGCTACGACCATTTGTTGGACGACGACGTCGTGCACACGGTGGGAGACCTGGAACTGCGTACGTTGCACACCCCCGGCCACACGCCGGGATCTATCTCCTTCGCCCTCGAAGGCACGCCTTTGCTCTTCACCGGCGACACCCTCTTTCCCGGCGGGCCGGGTAACGCGACCTTCGAAGGCGGGGACTTCACCACGATTATCCACTCCATAGAAGAACGGATCTTTCGCGTGTTTCGCCCCGACACCATCATCTGGCCGGGTCACGGTGCGAGCTCGACGCTCGGCGCCGAAGCGCCACATCTCGATGAGTGGGTGGCACGCGGCTGGTAACTCGGTCTATCGCTCATGACGCGCCGGTAGGCTCGTACACGTGTCTGAGCCCCTTTTAGAACTGCGAAACCTCCATTGTGAGGCCGAAGGTGCCAGCATCCTGCGTGGGGTTGACCTCTCAGTGGGCGAGGGTGAAGTGCACGCGCTCATGGGCCCCAACGGTGCCGGCAAGTCCACCCTCGCCAACGTGATCATGGGCCATCCGGGTTACACCGTTACCGCGGGTCAGATTCTCTTGCGCGGACACGATATTGCGTCCTGGACTCCCGACGAGCGCGCTCGCGCTGGGATTTTTCTCGCGTTCCAATATCCCGAGGCGATCAGCGGCGTTTCGGTGGTCCAGTTCCTGCGTCAAGCGATCGCCGCACGAAAGAACCTGGACGAATTGAGCGTCCTCGAAGTACGGCTCGATCTCATGGAGTGGATGGACCGACTCGGCATGGACCCCGCGTTCGCCGAGCGACACCTGAATGACGGCTTTTCGGGTGGCGAACGAAAGCGTAACGAGGTTCTCCAAATGGCGCTGCTCGCGCCCGAAATTGCCCTGCTCGACGAGACCGACTCGGGCCTGGACATCGACGCACTTCGCGTGGTCGCGCGCGGTGTTCGCACCGTGCGTTCCGATCACCCACTCATGGGTGTCGTGGTCGTGACCCACTACGTCAAGCTGCTCGAGGAGATCGCGCCGGACTTCGTCCACATCCTCGTCGACGGTCAGATCGTTCGCTCGGGCGGGGCCGAACTCGCCCAACAGATCGAACTCGAGGGCTACGACACCTTTCGACCGGTCACGCTGTGACCAGTTTCGATCCCCGACGCGTACGAGACGACACTCCTCTGCTCACCCGCGTCATCAATGACCGTCCGATCACCTTTCTGGACTCGGCGGCGTCGTCGCTGCCGCCCCGTGCGGTCATTGAGGCAATGAGTCGACATTACGAGCGTCGCCACGCCAACGTGCATCGCGGCGTGTACCAGACCGCCAACGAGTCGACCGAGTCCTACGAGGGCGCGAGAGCAGCGATTGCGCGCTTCATCAAGGCGCCGGGTGGAGCCAACGAGATCGTCTTCACGAAGAACGCGACCGAGTCATTCAACCTTCTCGCGAAGTCGTGGGGTGGCGCGAACCTCAAGAGCGGCGACGTCGTTTTGCTAAGTGAGATGGAGCACCACGCGAACATCGTTCCGTGGTACCAACTGCGTGAGAAGACCGGCATCGAGGTCCGCTTCATACCCGTTGGCGACGACTATCGATTGGACCTTAGGAACATTGACGCGTTGCTCGAGGGTGTGAAACTACTCTCGGTCACGAGCATGTCCAACGTGCTCGGCACAATCAACCCGATCAAGGAACTCGCCCGGACCGCGCACGCTCACGGCGCACTCGTCGCCATCGATGCGGCACAATCAATCGGACACCTGCCCACGGACGTCACCGACACGGACGTCGACTTCTATTGCTTCTCCGCCCACAAGATGCTGGGGCCCACGGGTCTCGGCGTCTTTTGGACGCGTGAGGAGATTCTCGCCGACATGCCACCTTTCCTCGGCGGGGGTGGAATGATCGCCGACGTCTCGACTACCGGTTACATTCCCGCGAAGGGCCCCACTCGATTCGAGGCGGGCACGCCGCCCATCGCCGAGGCGGCCGGCCTCAACGCCGCCGTGATGTACCTCGAGGGCCTCGGCATGGACAACGTCCACGAGCACGAACGCCACCTCACCGATGATGCACTGACGCGTCTCGAGGACGAATTCGATGGTCGAATCCGCGTGATCGGACCCGACGACACGAACGACCGCGGCGCCGTGCTCAGTCTTGACGTCCTGGGTGTGCACGCACACGACGTCGCTCAGGTTCTCGATCAATTCGGGGTCTGCATTCGACCCGGACATCACTGTGCCAAGCCGCTTATGAAGCGATTCAATCTCACCGCGACCGCGCGCGCTTCCTATGGTCCGTACTCGCTGGTCCAAGATACCGACGTTTTGCTCGAAGCGCTCACCGACGCCGTAAAGCTCTTTGGCTAGACCATGTCGAACCTCGACGACCTCTATCGCGAAGTCATCCTCGACCACTACCGCTCGCCGCGCAACCGCGGCGAGCTCGAATCGCCACCCGCCATTCGCGTCGAGGGGTTCAATCCACTCTGCGGCGACGAAATCGTGGTGTACCTAGTAGTGCACGACGGTACGCTCGTCGACATCAAGTTAACGGGTCACGGTTGTTCGATTTCACAATCGTCGTCGTCACTGATGAGCGCCGCCGTGAAGGGCAAGTCACTCGATCAAGTGCGCGACACCATTACGAATTTCAAAAAGCTCATGACGGTCCACGAATCCTCACTCGAGAGTGACGCGACCCCTGAGCCGCTCGACGTCCGTGCAATGGGCGAGCTCGCCGCCTTACAGGGCGTCGTCAAGTTTCCCGTTCGNNCCAACGTCGGGTTGATGGTGGTAGTCGTTGTCGGCGTGAGCGTGTGCTTTTTCGTGTCCTTCAACGTGGTCGTGGTCGTCGAGGTCGTCGTCGTGACCACGGGTGGAAGCGGGGTCTGCAGTGCACTGTTCGGCGGTGGATCCGCCGGCGTCAGCAACTGACTCCCGAATACGTTGACCAGCATCTCTTGAGCTTCAGGTTGTTGCACGAATAAAACGTCGCCCAGACTGGCGATCTGACCGCTGGTAACGGGCATCGTGTAGGTGAACAAATTCGACGTACTGAGACTGTGGAACTTGACCGCCAGCGCAATCAACTCGTTGAGCGTGAAATTACTGTCGAGCGTGACCCCTTGCGGGATTTTCGAGAGGAAGGAATTGAGCGTCAAGGGGTTATAGAGTCCTCTCGCTCGATTGAGCAGCGCACGAAGGAACGCGTTCTGTCGATCGATTCGACCAAAGTCACTGGTACCGTCGTACATCCAGCCAAGGTTGTAGAGCTCGTCGAACGATGTGTTGTTTCCCGGCCATACCGAGTCACCTTTCACGTTGTAATAGAAGTGACGACTGCGCGTCACGGCCAATGCCTGAAAACCGGTCACGAGCTGACATCCGGTGTGCGTGATGGCGAGACCCGAAAATGGATCGTGCGCTGGGTAATGAAAATCGAGATAGACCCCGCCGATCGCGTCCGCCGCGTTGATGAGACCACCGAAACTCACCACGATGGTGTGGGTGATGGGAATGCCGAAATTCGCGGTGATGGTTTGAGCGAGTAACGACGGCCCGTTCCCGAAGTTCACGTTGATTCGATTGAATTTTCCATAAAGTGACTGGTTGGCGAGCAACGTCGTCATCGTGTCGCGAGGAATCGAGACAATCGAAATCGTCCCCGCCACCGGATCGATGTGCACGATCTTGACGACATCGCTTCGCTGCCCCGCCACCGAGCCCGTCGAAGCGCCCGTCTGGGCCGCGACCGCACCACTCAATCCGACTCGCGAATCCGATCCAATCACCAGAATATTGAAGGGTTTACCCGATAGTTGGGGCAGCTCATCGGCGACTTTTACCTTCGGGATCTGGTCGAATCGATACTGCGCGTAGAGGTAACCCCCGCCGACGGCCACCGCCGCGAGGGCAACCACGACGACGAGAGCGATGATGACGCGTCGTCGAGTGCGGTGAGGCCTTTTAGGTCGGCGTTTCTTGACGCCAGAACTCTCGTCGACAACTTCACCGAGGGCGAGCAATCGATGTTCGTTCGCGAGCGCTTTTTTCTTGGCCCGACGAGACTCGTGAGGATGGTCACCCGGGCCCACGTTGCTGCCGTCGGTCATTGAACAACAATACTTGAGGTCAAAGTGTAAGAACTTTAAGAATTCGTGATGCGAAACGGCTCGTAGCCATCGCGTTCTAAGACTTCGGACAAATCTGGTCCGCCCGTCGCCACAACTCGGCCTTCACTGACGACGTGGATCATTGTCGGCGTGAGTTCTTGCAGCAAACGTCGAAAGTGCGTGATGACGAGAACGCCACAATCCCACTCAGTCGTCGCCGCGAAGAGTCGGCGGGCGACCGCTCCAAGCGCGTCAACGTCAAGACCAGAGTCGATCTCGTCGAGTACCGCGAACTTTGGTCGAAGAATGCCGAGTTGCACCAACTCAGCGCGCTTACGTTCGCCGCCGGAGAGATCAACGTTGACGAAACGATCAAGCACGTCAGTGCGCAACTCGACCCGCTGTGCTTCGTCGCTCATTCTCTGACGCAAGTTGGTTGGATTCGCACCCGCCGCAACCAGCAGGTCAATCGGTCGAACTCCCGGAACTTCCATGGGCTGTTGCAGCGCCAGTATGAGGCCGTGGCGTGCGCGCTCGGTGGGTGAAAGTTCAAGAAGTTCTTCGCCATCGAGTGTGACCGAGCCACCGAGGACCTTGTACCCGGGATGGCCACTCAGCGCGTGTGCCAGTGTCGACTTTCCCGAACCATTAGGGCCCATGATGACGTGCACTTCACCGGACTTCATCGAGAGATCAAAACCCTTGAGGACCTCTTTGCCCGCTACTTCAACTCGCAGTCCTTCGATCAACAATGTCGACGTCACGGCACCATCACCTCGAGTCGACCATCGTGAGTGCTGACTTCGTAGTGCGCGACCGGTCGCGTTGCGGGAAATGACATTGGTTGCCCATCGCTCAGACGAAACATGGCACCGTGACGAGCACATTCGATCTCACGTTGTTCAACGTTTACTTCGCCTTCGGCGAGTGAAAAGTCCTCGTGGCTACATCGATCGTCGAGCACGAAAACGTCCCGGTCGATTCGCACGACCACGAACACGTGATCATCCGCACGCAACTGACGCGCTTCACCATCGACGAAATCTTCCAAAACCCCAATATCGACTGTTTTCACGACGCGACCACTTGTAACTTCGCGAGCGCTGACGTCACGTCACTCTCGACCAAGTCGGCGAGTTCGCCCGGCAACGTCGCGAGCATTTCGTAAAAGAAACCTTGGATCATGAGTCGCTCGGCGTCCTTGGGAGTGACGCCGCGCGATTCGAGATACCAGCGCTGCAATTCGTCGAGTGGTCCCACACTCGACGCGTGCGCGCACATGACGTCGTTTTCTCGGATATCGAGATTCGGCACGCTGTCCGCGTGTGCGTGCGCCGAGAGCAGAAGATTGTGATTCGTTTGTCGAGCGTCGGTTCGTTTGGCGCCCTTTTCAATCTCGATGAGACCGGTATAGACCGAACGAGACTCATCTGCGACCGCGCCCTTTGAGAGAAGCGTCGAACGCGTCCGAGCTGCTTTATGAAACTGGTGCGTGCGAAAGTCATGCACCTGGTTTCCAGTTCCCAAAAACGTCGTGCGCAGTTCGTTCTCTCCCCCTACGTCGAGGAACTCTGCGTCATTGCGTGAGCGATCGTAGTGAGCGCCCATACCGAGTACCGATTGTCGCAGCCGCGCGTCACGGCGCAGGAGACCCGTCGTTCGCGCCACGTGCCACGCGGTGGTATCAAGGCGCTGGTAGGTGACCAACTGCAGTGACGCGTTGTCCGCGACTTCGTACTCGCTCAACGGCACGACGAGGGCGTCGTGGCCCCCTTCAAAGTATTCAACGATAGTGGCGCTGCTCGATCGACCGAGTCGAATGTGCGTGCGCGAAAATGACGAAGATCCGTTCGCCGAGTAGAGGATAACGATGGGTCGATCGACAGTCGTCCCTTCCGCTATTTCGACGACGGTCGTCGCGGGCGCCAGCGCGACGTTCAAAAGGGCGAATGAATCACTCTCGTAGTGCTCGAGATCTGAGGTGCCGCTTAACGACGAGCTGTCGTGCACGCTCGACACCTTGACGCCTGGCAGTGAATCATCGCTCGAGGTAAGAAAGCCGTCCACAATGCGCACCACGTAGCCACTCGTCTCGACAAGTTGCGCGGCGAACGGCGAATCGGCCGCAATTTTGGGACTTGACGACACCGAGAATTGATCGACGTCGAGATCGCTCAGCGGCGCGTAGCGCCATACCTCGTCGGTGGGCGTTGGTAGGCCTAAGGAAGAGAACGAGGACCACGCGCGTTCGCGGACGTGCGTATCGGGACGCTCAGAAATGAAGGAGAGGGCTGAATCAGCGAAGATTTTCATATATTTCTAGACCAGTGCAGTGTAATGGCGCAAAGGACGAATACCTCGAAGGTCGTAGGCTGCTTCGAGTAAGTATTGGGGGCCAATGACACTAAGTTCCGATGTTCTTTCGCTCGAAGTGAACGGGCACGTTGGCACGCTCTGGCTAGACCGTGAAAGCGCGAGAAACGCAATGGGCAGCGCCTTATGGCGCGGATTGCCAAAGGCCGCCGCCGAAATAGCGAGCAATCCTTCGATACGGGTGGTCGTCCTCGCCGCGAAGGGCCCTCACTTTACAGTGGGGCTCGACCTAAAGGAACTCGGCGGCAGTCTCGTCAGCGGGGGCGACGAATCCGCGTCCTCAAAAGCGTCGGCCAACGCGTCGATGTACAAAATGATCCGCGAAATGCAGCAGTCCGTCACGGCCATTGCCGATCTCGACGTTCCGGTGATCGCCGCGATACACGGTTACTGCATAGGCGGCGGCGTTGACCTCATAACTGCGTGTGATATCCGCCTTTGCTCAAGTGACGCAATATTTTCGGTGCGTGAGGCGAAGATGGCGATTGTCGCGGACTTAGGTACGCTCCAACGACTCCCCCGGATTATTGGATCGGGCCACGTCGCCGAACTCGCGCTGAGCGGAAAAGACATCGATGCCGCTCGCGCACTGGCGATTGGACTCGTCAATTCGGTGCACGGTATGAGCGCCGAGGACGTTCTTGCGGCGGCGTACGAACTCGCCCACGACATCGCGTCAAATTCGCCGTTAGCGGTGCAAGGCACGAAGGCGGTTTTACGCGCCAACGACGGACGGACCATCGACGAAGGGCTCGACTTCGTTGCTCGCTGGAATACCGCGTATCTGCAGAGCAATGACCTGCGAGAGGCGTTGACCGCGTTTCTAGAACGACGCTCACCACAATTTAAAGGCGACTAACGCCGCCAAAATTTCCAGCCACCGCGGTTCTTTTTTTCCATTTCGTCAAGTTGACGTCGACGTTCCTCAAGTAACTCGGGTGCCACCGCGTCCACGATTTGACTCGCCATGTCCAGAATCTCGCGCCGATCATCGAGGGGAATATTCGCGCCCGGCTCAGTCTCCACAGGTTTGTCGACGAGCGATCCGTGTGACCAACCTACGTCGGCGAATCGTCGCTCGTAGGTCAGGCAGTTTTCGGGGCACGACCACGGCTGGTCCGGGGCGTTGCCGAGAACACAGAACCGCGCGACCTCGCCGGACTTGTAGGTTCGGCTCTGAAAGTGCTTGCACTCTTCACGCATTCCCATTAGAGCAATTCTTTCACGAATCAGTTCGAATCACGAAAACGCAATTTCCGTGAATTATCTGGTTTACGGTCCACTCTGGGATCAAACACTTCCCTCGCAGAACCCTCAATTCGCAACCCACTTTACCGGTCGTTAATTGCGAAGTCATCAGTCAAAAGTTAAGAACTGGCGAACCGTCTGAAGACAAGCTTCGACGCACCTAGCCGATCGAGCCTTCCATCTGCAGTTCGATCAAGCGCGACCATTCGACCGCGTATTCCATGGGTAACGT
>PKZI01000213.1 GCA_003133005.1 Acidimicrobiaceae bacterium
GAGCAACTCGTCGAACGGCTTCAGCGCGTATCTCCTTCTCGCCTTCCTCGTGGTTATGTCGATTCTGCGACGCAGGGGTGTACGTCAGTCCAGAGTCGGGTCATTGAACCAGGGTGAACGCCAGCGCCCGCTATTAATGACGTGGTTCGATCCGGTACTGGTGCTCGTGTTCATCGGACCAGTGCTGTGGGATTTGCTCACCCGCGACGTCGGACACGTGGTGACTGCTCTTTTGGGTGGCGTCGCTGGGATTCCCCTCGGTGTCGCGCGCGCACGCACGATGTACGTACGCGCTGTCAAAAATGCACAGAGCGTGATTTTTCGCCGAAGCACTCTCGAATACGGGTTGCTCGCGGTGCTTCTCGTTCTTCGTCTCGTCGAAGGATCGATTGCGAAGCTGCACAGCGATTTGGCCACCTACGCCCTCACCGCTCTCCTCGCCCTCGCCGTGGCCGAGTCAGTCGCGCGAACCACGGACATCGTGGTGCGATATCGACGCGAGACCGACGTTCAGCCCGGCTAATAAGAACCTCGTGCCCGACGGGTTCCGCTCAGGCGCAGAATTTAACCCCTTCTTATTGGTGACAAAGACAGTCCTCACACTTGACACCGATAATCGATGACGTTACCTAGATTTTCTAAAGGAGTTTCATATGGATCCGACCCCCGATGACACCAGTGAAGAGCAGCCGACCGTCGCTGACGATCACATTGTCACCATCAGTCGCCGTGGACGCGTAAGTCTCAATCTTTTCGCCGCCCTGATACTCGTGATTGCCGTAGGTGGCTTTGGCTTCATCTTCGGTCACTACGTCTTCTCTTCAACGAAAATACAGACCGCGTCACCCACAACGTCGAATTCGAACACGTACATCCCAGGCTTTGGGAACTTCACCTTTCCCAACACGACGCCCTCGAATGGATCATCGAGTGGTTCGTCCTCGTCGACGAACAACGCCGCGGCCGCGAAGATCGCCACTTCTGTTGATCCGGGTCTGGTGGACATCGACACGAGCCTCTCGTACCAGGACAGTTCAGCTGCCGGTACTGGCATGGTGCTCACGTCCAAGGGTCTCGTGCTCACCAATAACCACGTGATCGAAGGGGCAACATCGATCACCGCGCGCGACGTCGGCAACGGGAAGGTCTACACCGCGACCGTCGTTGGCTACGACGTGAGCAAGGACGTTGCCATACTCCAGCTGAAGGACGCGTCGGGCCTTACGACCGTCTCGCTCGGGAATTCAAGTTCCATCACGAAGGGCGAGAAGATTGTCGGCATTGGCAACGCCGGCGGTACTGGGGGCACACCGAGTTACGCTGCGGGTTCGATACTCGCGCGCGACCAATCGCTCACCGCATCCGATGACGAGAGTGCGACGGGATCCGAGCAATTGAGCGGCATGATTGAGATGAACGCCAACATCCAGCCCGGCGACTCTGGTGGCCCGCTCGTGNNGAACGACAAGGGAAAGGTCTTGGGCATGGACACCGCTGCTGAAACCGCCGGCGGAGGTTTTGGCTTCCAGAACTTCACGTCGACCGTTACCCAGGCCTACGCAATTCCGATCAATACCGCGATCTCAATTGCCAAGTCAATTGAAGCGGGCGATGCGTCGTCAACGATTCACATTGGAGCAACCGCCTTCCTCGGTGTCGAGATTCTCCCCGCCAGTCAGGCCGCCCAATCGAATCTCGGAAACCCCGTCACGACAAGCGGTGTCGTCATTGAGGGCGTCATCTCCGGCAGTCCCGCGGCGGGAACGGCGCTTGTTCCTGGCGACGTAATTACCGCGGTGAATGGCCAGAGCGTATAGACGACCGTCGGCCTCGAGGACATATTGCAAGGACTGAAGCCGGGCGACACGGTCCAAGTGAGTTACACCAGTCAGAGTGGTACAACCAGCTCGCTGTCCCTACAACTCGCCACGGGACCGTCACAGTAACGCCTTCGCCGCGCCTGCCGAGCCCACTCGGTCAGGCGCGGCGAAGGGTGTCAAATTGTGTTGAGTAGTCGTTGCCCTCGAATGCTCAGTACGACATCGAAGCGCTCGGCATCCAGTCTCCTGGGTTCACGTGCAGCGAACCAATTCGCGAAGTCGTTTTGATGGGCAGTCTCCGTCCAGCGCGCATCTCGCGTTGGAGTGGAATGTTCCTGTCGCGGTATTTACTCTCTCGGTTACAACCGCAAGGCAGTCACGGCTGAAGTAAGCACCTCCACGATTCACCCAAAAATCGAGACGTATGCTGCGGGCGTGCGCACTCATGCAACGTGGCCCATGAAACACTCGCGAGCACCAATGCGTCTCGCACGATCGACACGATCGCGATTCACGGGGCCGAGATTTTCGGCCGTCATCGGCGCTGCGCTCCTGGCTGGTTCGCTCCTAACCTTGCCCGCGAGTGCGAGTAACCAAAAGAAAGTTGCGCACGCGTCCGACCAGATTGACCACCTCGTCGCGCCGAGATCTCGCGTGGGCACCCAATTGGCCTGGCTGCTCGACATCAGTACGCGACTTCCTCTTTCCAAAAAAGAAGAGTCATCACACTTCGACGCTGCTTTCATCAAAGTCGAATCCGCGGCTCAGTTAAGCGCGGCTCTTGGCGGCCTCGCGACCACCGGTTCAAAAGTGACACTGCTCGGTCTATCGAACGTGACGCCGGAGTCGCTCGTGGCCGAGGTAAAAATTGGCGCAATTACTTACAACGTTGACCTCTCTGTCGACGCCAAGGGCCTCATCGCCGGACTGTACTTTTCATTGAACAAGTCGGTGTCCATCCCTACCGTCTCCTCGTGGACCGAGGTTGACCAGGACATTAAAAAGATGGCGCCCAACGCGAGCTTTCTTGCCGCGCAACTCAACACCAACGGCACGTGTTCGGCGGTGCACGAAATGAATGCCAACACCGCACGACCACTCGGCTCAATGTTCAAGCTCTTCATACTTGGCGCGCTCGCTCACGCGATCCAAGATCACACGGTCAGTTGGGATCAAAAGCTCACACTGACCGAGTCGCAAAAAGTTGGCGGTAGTGGAGTACTGCAAAGTGACCCCAATGGCACACAACTGACCGTTGAGCAGACGGCGCTGACGATGATCTCGGTCAGTGACAACACCGCCGCGGATATGTTGCTCTCGCTCGTAGGACGCAGCGCCGTCGAAGACCAGGTGCGCGCCTGGTCTTCGCATTCCTCACTCGACACCCCATTCTTAAGCGCTGCCGAATTCTTTGTGTTGAAGTGGTACGACTATCCCCACCTCACGAATCACTTTCTCTCTCTCGATCCTGTTCAACGTCTCTCATATCTCACGTCGACGGTGGACCGCGTTCGCGCGAGTGCGATCATGTCAACTTCATCGCCTCGCGCTATAGACAGCGTCGAATGGTTCGCGTCACCCCTCGACATTTGCCACGCGCTCTCGGGTCTTAGCTCACTCGAGAGCCAACCTGGCCTCAGTCCATTGAGCACGATCTTGAGCACCAACAATGGCGGCATTCCCCTCAACGTCGCGACGTGGCCACGCATCTGGTTCAAGGGTGGCTCCGAGCCGGGCGTACTAACTCTCGGCTATCTTGCCCGCGACAGTGCGGGGAAGTCATTCGTCGTGATCGTGATGCTCAGCAACACAAAGAAGGCGATCGCACCATCATCGACACTGCTCGGACTTGGTGTCGTTGCCGGCAGCTTCAATCTGTTGCGCGCAGGCGCGCACACCGCCACTCCGGGAGCTCCATAATTCCTGATTAGGACTCATTTAGTCGGCCCATCGGCGATGGGATCGTTGTCCATGGGTCGCGCTCTACGAGAAACACTTAGCCAGTTGTTAGGTGCGAACGCTCTGTCTCTCACCAGCAACGTCTAGAACTTAAGTAAGCAGCAACAAAAGGGGTCAGCATGCCATTTGGGTATCACCACCACGGTTTCGGCGTCGGATTCGGTCCGGGACGCCCGATTTTTATGGTTCTGTTTCTCGTACTCATCGTGCTCGCGATCGCCTGGGCGATCAGTACCTTCTCTCATCGTCGCGACCACGCGCACCACTGGCCAATTACGCGACTACCAACTCCGAACAACCGCACGAATGTCGAGGCTGAACGAATTCTCGAGGAACGTTTTGCACGGGGTGAAATTGACGCCGACGAATTCAAAGAGCGCCGCGACCTTCTTCGCGAGCACTCCTAGATCGGTTTCGAAAAGGAAACGCTAGGCGAGTCCTGCGTCGAGAGTGATCGTCGTACCCGTGAGTGCTTTGCTCACGGGGCACTGCGCCTTCGCGTCGTCGGCCACTTTCTTGAACCCCGCTTCATCAAGTCCCTCGACCGTTCCGCGTACGACGAGGGCGATGTTCGAGATTTGAAATCCGCCCGCAGGATCGGGTTCGAGAGACACCGTCGCGTCGACCTCGAGACTCTTCGGCGTCGCACCGGCGCCAGCGATGAGCGCAGAAAGTTGCATCGCGTAGCACGACGAGTGTGCCGCCGCGATCAGCTCCTCTGGGCTTGTCGTACCTTCCGCCTTTTCTGCAGCGCGCTTCGGAAACGACACGTCGTATTCACCCACGCCACTGCTAACAAGCGTGACGTGACCCGAACCATCCTGTAGTCCTCCGGTCCAACTCGTGTGCGCACTTCGCTTGGGCATTTCTCCTCCATCGTCGTTTCGCTCAGTGTAAGTGAAAGACAGCTTGACCAAACTTCGGTGCAGATCTATGAGAAAAAACGCAATACCACCGTAATAAATGCGGCAACTCGATGAAATTCGAACGCGCGGGTTATTCACCTAAACTTGCAGTCGAAACAATTTCACGCGAATGCATCGTCGCGTCCATCCGTCGAAAAGAAGGACTACGCAGTCCCCAAGGAGAAGCAACGTGGCGTCTCAGAACCCGCCAGGTAAGAACGTACCGAACGGACAACGCCTCGAAGCGCTCGGCGCCGCGGTGAACCGTCGCCTCAGTTCGAAAAACGTGCGACCTGGCACAAACCCCCGAGGGCGCCGGAGTCGTGCTCGCTGGGGTCGAATCGTGGTGTTCTCAGTGCTCGGACTCGTCGTCGTGCTCATACTCGGTGTCGTCGGGGACTACTACTACCTTGGTTCAAAAATTCATCGCACGCATATCAACACCCTGCAGAGCGCGAATGGTCCAGAAAACATCCTGCTCGTTGGCTCAACCGATCGTTGCGCGCTAAAGGTTCAGAACAAGGCCTACGGCCTCTGTCAGGACGGGGTCAACGGCATCAATAGCGACATCGTGATGATCGTGCACGTCAATCCGGCCACACGCCAGTTGGCCCTCCTCTCAATTCCTCGCGATCTCTTCGTCCCCAACGCACGACAGACCGGCGCGAACAAGATCGACGCCGCACTCTACGAAGGACCGAGTCAACTCGCCACCGCCATCGAAGAGGACTTCGCGATCCCGATCAACCACTACGTCGAACTGAATTTCGACACGTTCGCCAACGTCGTGAACGCTCTCGGCGGCGTCTACATGTATTTCCCGGTACCAATCTTTGACGCGGAATCAGGGTTGAACATCCCCCACGCGGGATGTCGCCTGCTCGATGGCTACCACGCACTCCAGGTCGTGCGTGCACGACACCTTCAAATCCAACCCACTCCCACGAATCACGACTTTCGTACCTGGCCCCAAGAAGCGCAAAGTGACATCGCTCGAATTCGTCGCACCCACGAGTTCTTGCGAGTGCTGGCGACCAAGGTCGCGTCGCGCGGCCTCGGCAATCCCTTCACCGACCAATCACTCATCTCGTCAGTGATCGGCAGTCTTCAGGTCGATCAGAACTTCAGCGAGAACCACATGATCTCTTTAGCGCGCGATTTCGCAACCGCCAATATTGCGAACGTCCCACAACTCACCTATCCCGTCGTCGAGGTGCAGGACGGTTCACTGCTCTATCAGGGCTACGACTACGGCGACGTCGAGTTCCCTTCCCAACCAACCGGACGAGACACACTCAACACCGTCTTTGATGTCGGGACCGACGAAAACTCCTTTACCTATAGGGCCCTTCCTCGTCCCGACAGTTTCAAATTGTCCGTGGAAAATGGTTCGAACACCACGGGTCAAGCCGCGACCATTGCCAGCGACCTCGCAAAACGTGGTTTTAAGATTCAATCGATCGGCACTCGCACACCGAATGGTGTCGCGAACGAAACGGTCGTTTACTACGGAGGAAGTCCGCCACCGCTGAACGCGAACTGGACGAGTCCGGGTCTCGCCGCCGCTCAAGCAGTCCTCAGTCAGTTGACTGGACCGGCAATCCTCGGTTACGACCCGAGTGAAGTGACTCCTGGTGCGATTGTCACGGTGCAAACCGGTAACGGGCTGGGCGTGACGATTCCCGCGAAGAAGACGACCACCACTTCGACCAAGAGCCACGCGACAACCACGACAACTACTGCACCCTCAACAGGAATTTTCTCTGCTCCTACGCCAACGAATCAACCACTCGAGCCGTACGATCCGCGTGCTTGCAATGCGGCGCACGACGGTCCGGCCACCTAGCGAGGCAATTCTGCCACATCGCTTTCGTGAAATGATCAGTACAGTTGACTGAAATGGGACGCCGCGGGCTGGACATGAATGCGCCCGTGCGCGGGCGCGACTGGATTATCGGCGCGTTCGCACTGGCCGTCGCGATTGCCGCTCTCGTCACCGGTACTGAAGTCGGAAAGATACATTCTCACGCGACTCATTCGGTCGTCGTCGCGTGGGTGTGCGCCATCGTGATGCTCATCGCAGGCATATTCGCGATACGCACACTCACCGCGAGCGTCGGTCGCTTCATGACGCAGCGGTCCTATCCCGCGGCCGGAGCGATTGTTCGTCTCGTGGCAACCGGCGTCGGTGCGATTGTCTTGCTCTTCGCGCTGTTTGCAGTGCTTGGCGTCTCACTTGGCCATCTACTTATTGGCGCGGGCGTCGCGGGCGTCATCATTGGCATCGCGGCGCAACAAAGTTTGGCCAATATCTTCGCCGCGCTCGTACTCCTGTTCGCGCGGCCATTCATCGTAGGCGAACGCATTCGCATACGCTCCGGCACCCTAGGAGTGCTTGACGTCGAAGTCCTCGGCATTGGACTCACGTACGTCACGGTCCGCACTGAGGACGGCATTCTGAAGGTTCCCAATTCAGCGATGCTGGCGTCAGGTATTGGACAATTTGAAGGTAAACCCGAACAACCTCCCGCCTAGCGCGAATTCCAACTCGCCCAAGAGTGAGCGAACGCTCTGGGTAACCTTGGGATCCTTAAGAACGTCGTAAAGTTCCGCGCTGACCAGTGCTTTCAATCGAGGAAGCATTTCCTCGTTCCTTATACTTGGAACGGTGCGGCACCTCTACGCAGCCGCGACCAGTCCACAAAGCCCACGACACAGATTGCGGAGCATTCGATGAAGTTCCTACGCTTCACCCTGGTTGTCGGCACGGTGCTCACCTTGGTGGTGGGCACCACCGCACTCGCCAGCGTGAATCCGTCGTGGGGAGTGGCCAAGAACGCGGCGTTACCCGCGCACGCTTCGGGTCTGTCCAACGGGAATCTCTCCGTGCTCTCGTGTCCGGCGCAAGGTGACTGTGTCGCGGGTGGCATCTACCAAGACTCGAGTGGCAACAGCTACGGTCTTTTACTCAATGAAGTCGGCGGCGTCTGGCGCGATCCAACGACCGTCACACCACCGAGCAACGCCGTCGTGGCCGACGGTGTATCGCTCTACGCCGTGTCGTGTGGTGCGGTGGGTTACTGCTCTGGCGTAGGTACGTACGCTGACGCGGCGAGCAACCAACGCAGCTTCGTCGTGGACGAAGTTGGTGGAGTGTGGCAAAAGGCGCTCGAAGTGACCCTGCCCGCCAACGCCGCGCCAAGTTCTCAGGTGAGCGACCTTCATTCGATTTCGTGTCCCTCCGCAGGCAATTGCAGCGCCGTGGGCGCCTACAGCGTGAGTGCCAACCCCAACCCTCTCCAAGAGGCCTTCGCCGTGAACGAGATCGCTGGTCACTGGCAGAACGCCACCGAGATCACGTTGCCCACGGGGGCGAACTTCAATCCGTTCGCCGCACTCAGTCAGATCTCGTGCGCGAGTGCGGGCAATTGCAGTGCGGCGGGTTCGTACATCGACGCCAACAACATCGATCGTGCGTTAGTCGCCAGCGAAGTAAAGGGAACGTGGCGAGCAGGGACCGCAGTTCTCCCGCCCACCAACGCGAGCCAGTACGCGGGCGCGACGCTCAGTGAGATCTCGTGCGCCGGCGCGGGCGATTGCGCAGCAGTAGGAACGTACAATGCCACTGGCGGGGCGGACCAACTTCTCGTGGACGACGAGACGAACGGGTCGTGGGCCAGAGCGATAGAGATCCAAGCACCCCCGAACGCGCCGAGTAGTCCTCACGTCTTGCTCTACGGCTTTAACGGCGTCGACTGCCCTTCAATCGCCAACTGCGCAGCCGGCGGACAATATCAAGACAAGAGCGGCAACTACCAAGGTTTCTTCGTCAATGAGGTGAGCGGTCACTGGCTCGCGGCGAGCGAGCTATCTCTGCCCGCGGGTGCGGTCCAAGCGGGAAAGAATGGTGGCGTCGTGAGTATCTCGTGCATCGCAGCGGGAAACTGCAGCGCGGGCGCGGCGTACATCAACGCGGGCGGAAACTACGAGGCGCTCACGGTCAACGAAGTGAACAACACGTGGACTGCGGGCATAAAGATCAGCCTTCCTTCCGGGTCCACCACCGTGGGCGAAGCGGGTGGTGTCTATGCCGTGTCTTGTCAGCGCACTGGTACGTGCGCGGCGGTGGGTAGTTACGAAACAGGATCTGGCGACTACCTGGGCTTTACCGACGCGGCGTCCTGACGCAATCAGCGCCCAAGCGAGGGGTAACGAGGACGAATGTTTCATGTAATTACCACCTTTCGATAGCGGTACTTTCACCTTGCGGTAACCCTTCGTCCTTACGTTGTGCTCATGGTACGTGGTCACACTTCATCTCCCCGGGTGAATTGGTCGCGTGCCGTAATTCGAGACCGAACTCAGCTGAGCAATGTCATCCATGGTTGACCCTGAGGGCCGCAGCGTCGTCATGGTGGTCGAGGACGAAGAAAGTTATCAAGACGCTCTCAGCATCGGGCTCAGCGTCGAAGGATTCGTCGTCATGGCCGCGAGCACTATCACCCAAGCGCGCGAACTGATGACCACGACCAAGCCCGATCTCGTGCTTCTTGACGTCATGCTCCCCGACGGATCGGGCATTGACTACTGTCGCGAGATCTATGACACCTCACGAATCCCCGTCATCATGGTTTCGGCGCGCACGAGCGAAGTCGATATCGTGCTCGGCCTCGAGATCGGTGCCGCCGACTACGTCACCAAGCCCTATCGATTGCGTGAGCTCGTGGCGCGAATGCGCGCGGTGCTCCGACGTCCCATTGCTGTCAGCGAAGAGGAGATCATCACGTTCGGTGACCTGAGGATCGATCTCATCCGACGCACGGTGACTCGCCGAAGTGTCGAGATCGAGTTGAGTCGAAAGGAGTTCGACCTCCTCGCGCTTTTCGCTTCGCGGCTCGGTCAAGTCGTTACCCGCGAAGTTTGTCTCGACACCCTCTGGTGGGGACTCGAACTGTCCGACACACGGACGCTCGACACCCACGTGAAGCGACTTCGTCAAAAAATTGAAGACGACCCCGCAAGTCCGCGTCATCTCATCACCATCAGGGGCGTCGGTTTCCGACTCGACGCCTAGTCTTGAGTTATGCAAAAAGGCGACCTTGTTCCGAATTTCACCCTGCCCGACCAGACCGGCCAACAACGCTCGCTGGATTCTTTTCTCGAGAAAGGTCCGATCGTTTTGTTTTTCTACCCCGCGGCGATGACGAGCGGCTGCACGAAGGAGTCGTGCCATTTTCGCGATCTCGCGGGCGAGTTCGCGGCCAAGGGAGCCCAGCGTGTAGGAATCTCTATGGACAGTGTTGAGAAACAGGCGAAGTTCACGCAAAAGAACGCGCTCGATTATCCGTTGCTCGCCGACGTCGGTGGAAAGGTCGCAAAACTTTTTGGCGTCAAGCGAGGACTCGATCTGCTGAAAGTCAAGCGAACCACGTTCGTTATTGGTCAAGATCACCGACTTCTCGAAGTCATCGCGAGCGAGACGAACATGAACGTCCACGCCGAGAAGGCCCTTCAAGCGCTCGATTAACCCGCGATCATTGCGACTGCCGGGTCGCCAAGAAAGTCCGCGATGTGACGCAGCACTCTTGACGCCAGAGCTCCATCTATTTGACGGTGGTCGAACGCGAGCGAGAGTTCCACGACGTGGCGAACGACAACTTGGTCGTCAACCACCCAGGGCGCCTTCGCAATTTGGCCAACCGCGAGTATCGCTCCAGTGCCGGGCGGAAGAATCGGCATCGCCGCGTCAACACCAAAAGGCCCCACGTTGGTAATCGTGAGTGTCGTGCCGATCATTTCGTTCGGCGACGTCGTTCCATTGCGAGCTTTCTCCACGAGCACACTGAGACTCGTCGCCATGCCCAGGAGATCCAATTCGTCGGCGGCTTTGATGTTGGGTACGATCAAACCACGCGGCGTGTCCGCAGCGATACCCAAGTTGATACTGCGCCGCACGACGACCTCATTCGTCGACGAATCAAAACTCGAGTTGATACCCGGAAAGTGCCGAGCGGCGTCACAGACCGCGAGCGCGACGATGACCAGCGGCGAAAGGCGTGCGTCAGTGAAAGTGGGATGCTTCTTCAATCCTTCGAGTAATTCAATGGTCTTGGTCGCATCAGAGCGCACCCAGACCGTCGCGTGCGGCGCGCTGAAGGCACTTTGGACCATCGCCTCTGACATGGAGCGAAGAACGCCCTTCACAGGTATTCGCTCTTCCGCGAGTCCGGTCGACCATGGTTCGATTTCTTGACCTACAAATCTTGAAGGTGTCGTGGGGCCGGTGACCCGCGTCGCGCCCGAGTGCGCGCGCGACTGCCCAGGTGAGAGAGCCATTTCCACGTCGTCGCGGGTAATGATCCCCCCTCGACCTGAGCCAGTCACCGTCGCCAGATCCACGCCGCGTTGTTTGGCGTAGAGACGCACAGGCGGTGTGGTGCGCGGCGCGAGTGACGGCGTTGAGGCCACACTCCGTGCCGCTAGACCTGGGTCGCTCAACGGCTTTGCACTGTTGCGGCGACGCGTGCGCGTGACAAGCCCCTCTTCGCTCGCGACACCGTAGCCAACGAGTACGGCCTCTCGATTCAAACCCACTGATTCGCCGTTCGTCGCCAACGCAACAGCGCCCGCCGACGTCGCGACTTGGTCATTCGACGCCGTTTCATCATCAATGACGTCAAACGTGACGAGTGGCTCGTTCACTTTCATCACGTCACCGACCTCACCATGCAACGCGCGCACCGTGCCGGCGAAAGGACTCGGCAACTCAACCGTCGCTTTGGCGGTCTCGATGTCCACGAGTGGCTGATTGAGAACAACCGCGTCGCCGACTTTCACTTTCCACGTCACGATCTCGGCTTCGATCAATCCCTCGCCCACGTCGGGAAGGAGAAACATTTCCTCGCTCACGTGTCAAAACCCATCACTCGATCAACGGCGTCAAGGATTCGCTCGACGGAAGGTCGATAGTCCTCTTCAATGCGTGACGCGGGATAAGGAACGTGGTAACCGCTCACGCGAATCCCCGGAGCGCGAAGCGAGTAAAAACATCGTTGCGTGAGTTCAGCGACGATCTCAGATCCAATGGACGCAGTGTGCGGCGCCTCTTGGACGGTGACGAACCGACCCGTCTTCTCAACCGACGCCACCATGGGCGCGAGATCGAGTGGTGCGATCGAGGATGCGTCGATCACTTCGAGCGATACGCCTTCGCTGGCGGCGGTCTCGGCGGCGCGCAGCATCGTCTTGACGCTCGAGCCGTATCCAATGAGGGTGACGTCCGTACCTTCTCGACGCAGTACCGAGGAGAAGAGGTCATGCGCCGGCCGGTCGAGGTCGACCTCGCCCTTCTCCCAGTAACGACTCTTTGGCTCACAGAAGATAATCGGGTCGTCGTGCTCAATCGCCTGTTGAATCATCCAGTACGCGTCGTTGGGCGTCGAGCAGGACACGACGCGCAAACCAGCGGTTTGTGCGAAGTACGCCTCCGGACTTTCCGAGTGATGCTCTATGGCGCCAATACCACCTTGGAACGGGAGTCGAATGACGAGACCCATCGTGTAAGCGCCGTCCGAGCGCTTGTGTAACTTGGCGACCTGAGAGACAATCTGGTCGAACGCCGGGTACACGAATCCATCGAACTGCATCTCACATACGGTGCGATAGCCGCGAATAGCCAGACCCACCGCAGTGCCCACAATGGCGGACTCGGCGAGAGGCGCGTCAATGACTCGGTCCTCGCCAAAATCCTTTTGCAGTCCATCGGTGATGCGAAAGACACCTCCGAGTTTGCCGATGTCCTCACCCATCAAGAGAACCTTGGGATCTCGTTCGAGCGCGCGGCGAAGTCCTTCGTTAAGGGCCTTGGCCATCGTCATCGTCACGACGCTCACGCGGGCGATCCTGCGCTCACGCCGAGTTCGATCATCTCGCGCCGACCTTCTTCAATCAGCGGATGTTCGGCGGCGTAGGCGTTTTCAAACATGGTGATGGGATCGGGGCGACCCATTGCGAGAACGTCCACGCGTAACTTCAGTGCTAATGATTCCGCTTCAGCGACGACGTCATCAAATGCTGAGGACTTTGTGTTGTACTCACGTGTGAGTAATGCCTTGACGCGCGCCAAAGGATCGCGATGCTTCCAGACTTCGACTTCCGCGTCGACGCGATAACGCGTGGGATCGTCCGACGTCGTGTGCGCGCCCATGCGGTAGGTGTACGCCTCAATCATTGTGGGTCCACCACCAACGCGTGCATTCTCGAGAGCACGTTTCGTGACCTCGTAGACCGCGAGGACGTCGTTGCCGTCCACACGAATACCGGGAAAACCAAAACCTTCCGCACGTCGATACAGGGGCACTTTGAACTGCAAGGACGAGGGGGTCGAGATCCCCCATTGATTGTTCTGACAAAAGAACACGACTGGCGCGTTAAACGCCGCAGCCCAGACGAAGGATTCGAGCGTATCGCCTTGGCTTGAGGCGCCATCACCAAAGAGTGCGAGCACCGCCTCTTCGGCACCGTCGCGCTGGATGCCCATGGCGTAACCAACAGCGTGAAGTGCCTGGTTACCGAGAACAACCGTGGGCACGGCGTGGCGGTACTTCTGGGGATCCCAACCTCCCGTCGTCACTGCACGAAAGATGCGCAACATGTCCTCGGGCGCAATGCCGCGACACCACGCAATGCCGTGCTCACGGTACGTGGGGAACGAAAAATCCATTGGGGCCATGGCTCGTCCCGCACCAATCTGGGCGGCCTCTTGACCTTGGAGCGGGGCCCAGAGCGCGAGTTGTCCTTGTCGCTGTAACGACGTTGCTTCGTTACACAATCGACGAATGATGACCATGTCGCGATACAGAGCGAAGATTTCTTCACTGTTCAACGTGCTCGTGTAGTCGGGGTGCGAGACCCGCTCGCCTTCGGGCGTCAGTAACTGGACGAGTTCCTCGTCGATCATCGACTCTCCTTAGACCGCTGCCCCCTCGCAACATTACCCTCCTACTATGAATGGGTGCCAAGGCTCCTGGTAGATGTCCGCCCACTTCGCGAGAATCGAAACTTCCGGCTGTTATTCAGTGGTCAACTCGTTTCAATACTCGGCAGTAACCTCACGCTCGTCGCGATTCCCTTCGAGGTCTACCAAGAGACGCACTCAAGTCTTTGGGTCGGACTCGCGAGTCTGTTTCAGCTTCCTTGCTTGATCGCGGGCGCGCTCTGGGGAGGCGCAATGGGCGACCGCTTCGACAAGCGTCCGTTGCTCATTTTCGGGTCGGTCGTGTGTGGCGCCTTGAGTGGAGCGCTCGCCCTGAACGCGCTGTTAGTGCACGGCAACATTGTGTTGCTCATCGTGTTCGCAGCGCTCAGTGCTGGTGCCGGTGGATTCAGCGGGCCGATACGCACGGCGGCGATCCCCAAAATGGTGGGTGGCGAACAACTCATCGCGGCGTATTCACTCAATCAAATCGTGATGAATCTCGGGCCGTTCATCGGTGCCGCGCTCGCGGGCGAACTCATTGCGTCGGTTGGCATTTCTTCGTGTTACGCCATCGACGCCTTTACGTTCCTCGTCCTGGCTTTCTTCACGTGTTTCATGTCGGCCATGAAGCCCACCGGACAGCACACCGGTGTCGCGATGATGCGCGCGATATTCGACGGCTTTCGCTACGTGCGCACCAACGCGTTGGCCCAGGCGGTCTATCTCGTGGACCTCAACGCCATGGTTTTTGGACTGCCCCGAGCATTGTTTCCGGCGATGGCCCTCACCGTGTATCACGGCGGACCGCGGACCTTCGGACTGCTCTCCGCGGCACCGGGTGCCGGCGCCTTGATCATGGCGGTGCTTACCGGTTGGGTTGGTCGCGTGCACCGTCAAGGTCGACTCATCGCACTGGTGGTCATTGGCTGGGGAGGCGCCATGGCGCTACTCGGTGTCGTGCACGTGCTCTGGTTCGGATTGCTGTGCCTGGCGGTCGCAGGAGCAACCGACGTCATCTCAACGATTCTTCGTAACACGGTATTGCAAAACGCCATCACCGACGAATTCCGAAGTCGCATTTCGTCGGTGCAGATGGCCGTCGTGACGGGTGGCCCTCGTCTCGGTGACGCCGAATCGGGCGTGGTCGCGAGTTTCACGTCCACGGAGTTCTCGATCGTCTCGGGAGGGGTTGCCTGCATCATCGGTGTGTTGATTCTGCTGCGCGCGCGACCAACGTTCTGGAAGCACCGCGTCTAGTTCACACGCAGGGTGCGCACCCTTCGAGTGGGATTCGTGACGTTCGCCAATTGACCGCACGCCGCGTCAATCGAGCGCCCCCTCGTGTTTCGAACCGTGACATTGATTCCCGCCGCCTCGAGTCCGTCACGGAACTCGCGCACGCGCGCTTCGGAGGATCCGCGCACCAAGTAGCCCGGCGTGGGATTGAGTGGAATCAGATTCACGTGCGCGCGAAGTGGGTACGCGTACTGCGCGAGTTCGTCTATGGCTTGGTCGGTGTCGTTGACACCGTCGATCAACGCCCACTCGAA
>PKZI01000249.1 GCA_003133005.1 Acidimicrobiaceae bacterium
GCTCGAATTCATTCTGGATTCAGTTCAGTGTTTGATGTGAGCGTGATGAACTCTACGCGGAGCGCATCGTTGATCGTCGTGGCGCAACGTTTTGTCGCATGATTGTTCCATCTTCGTGAGAGGCTTCCTTGAAGAGCTTGAACGAGCGAGGCGACCGGTGTTGAAACGTAGAACACGATGACGACGACGCACGAGAGCGTTCATCTCGATCTGGCGAAACCGAAACAACGTCCCGAGGTCGTGACCTGGATTACTGGCTTCTTCGTGGCCTTCGCCTGGACGTACTTCTTTGGATTACATCTTGGTTGGAACAGCGCCGACTTTCTCCGAGGGCTTCTTCAAGGTGATGACATGGCTCATGGCAATGTCCTACTCAACCACTGGTACTCGGGTTCCGATAGTTATTGGTTGATTGATTCAATACTTTTCATGTTGGGCGTACTCGTCGTCGGCGTGAAAGTTGCGCTCGCTCGCATTGTCGCTGCATCCGTGTGGACGGGCGTGATTGTTCTTTCGTGCATCGTTGCGCGAATCGACTCGAAACGATGTCCGACTGCAGCAGCCACTGCCGTCATTGTGTTGACCCTTGGACTTCCAAGCGCTCTGCTCGCTCGATTCCTCTCAGCGTCAGCCGATCACATGACGACTGTTCTGGTTTGCCTACTCGCCTTTCTTGGTTTGCGCAATGGCCGGTTCGGTTGGGGTTGGCTTGTCGCCAGTGTTCTCTTGGCGGCAGGACTCCTGAGCGATCCGCTCATCGTGGCCTACGCACTCGTGCCGTGTTTCGTCGTCGGTGTGCTCGACAGCGTCCGATCGCGAGAATGGGCGGCCGGGTTTGCCACGTCCTCGGCACCGATCGCGGCAACGGCGCTTGCCCTTACGACGAGAAAAGTGGCGGAACACTTCGGTACGTACCAGATTCGTAACGGGACACCACTCGTGCCGCCCGCGGCCAGACTCGAGAATCTTCATACTTTGATTCCCGACGCACTAACACTTCTCGGATTTGGTAGTTCCTTTTCCGATAATCGAATTCCATGGGAACTCGGGGTCTTTCGAATCTTCGGCGTCGTTATTCTCGCGGCTGGTCTCGTGCTCGGGTTCGGTTACCTCTCGCTTGGTGTCGTAGGTGGAGAAGCTCGAATCGCGATAAAAGGTGTCGCCACGAGAAGCCGCGCGAGCTACCGTCTGAGCGATTTGCTTGTGCTCGGTGTTTTTGGTGACGCGGTGACCTACGTGGTTTTTCGTGACGACGCGACTGGCCTCCGGTACCTCACCGCAGGCATTGTGTTCTCTTCGATTCTCGGCGCGATGTTATGTGGTCAATTTGTCACTCTCGTCAAGACCCCGACCGCGCGCAACGTCTGCACGGCCGTTCTCGTCGTCGTCCTGGGTGTGAACGTAGCGTGCGCCGCGCTCTTCTTGAGTCGGCGAGCGCCAATTTCGCCATTTCCACGTTTGAGTACGTTCCTCGTAAGCCACGATTTGGATCGTGGCGTGGGAGATTACTGGACCAGTGCTCCGGTCACTCTTTACTCGGAGGAGAAAGTTAAGGTGCGTCAAGTTCTGCCTACCGGTCAAGGTGGTCTTAGACCTTACCTGTGGATCGCAAAAAGCACTTGGTACAACGGAAAATTTCAATTCTTGGTCTACGACGTCCATCAATATCAAGGGCAATTGATTCGGTCCGCTTCAGGGTTTCCCTTTGCTCGCGTTTCTCATATCTATCGCGAAGGACCCTTTCGCATCGTGGTGTGGCGCCAACCACAATTGATGGAAAATCTCGTAGGGCGCTAGATGAGGACGAAATCGCGAACGGGCATACACACCTGAGATTGGCGGTTGGTTCCTTGGACGCGACCCCATTGACGATCGTCGGCGGGGTTGCGTCCATCCGCCATTTTTGAGGTGGTACAAATTAAAGTTCGAATTGAAGGCAAATCACCAAAAGAGATGCCCCGCAGCACGGGCAATCGAGAGGATTGTGAGTGAGCAACGCCGTAAGTCGCCGATATCGATACGGTTCGAGTTTCGTCGATCAAGCGTCGGGCATTCGCTTTGAAGGGCATCACCCGCTTGATCGGCCCGATTTGTGGCAACTGTATCTCGACGGTGCAGAAGGTATCTACCGTAACCGCGGCTTCGAAGAGACCCTCCATCGCAGAGACCTCGAAGAGGGAAGAGGCGTGTCGCTCTTCTTCCTGGCGTTTAATGACGAGAACGAAGCAGTCGCCGGCGTACGTTTCCACGGGCCACTCGAGGGGGCGCACGAGGCGTTCTTGATGCGAGAGATGGCTCAATCAACCGAGCTCGACCTCATCCGCCGCACGATTGACAAAGAAATTCGTTACGGCACCATTGAAACGAAGGGCGCCTGGTCCAAGGGTGGGGCGGCGCTCGGCGTCCAATTGATCATCCCGATCGCACGTTGCATGGTCCACGCCATGAACTGGTTGGGTGCAGAGTTCTGTGTCGCCGCCGTGTCAGATCGATTGTTGCCCATTGGACCTCTCACGGGGGGCTTGACAATTGGAACAACCTCTGTGCCGTACCCTGATGAGCGATATCGCACGATTGCCATCCAGTATCGGCGCATCGGGAGTTACGAGACCAGTCCACCTGAGAATCAGCAAGCGCTGCGCCTTGAAGGCGAACAGCTTTCGCGGGGTCCCTCAAAAGTGGGTGTCGGCACGGTGCTCGAACAGTCGGCAAGTATGCAGGCGCGCCGCGCCCTCGTACTCGACGTGAGTAGACGGAGTGACCGTGAGGTACTACGCGTGCTGCGCGAGGACGGATCGTTGCAACTGTTTGACCAACTCGACGAACAACGTAAGCAACTCGGTGAGACCAGGCCAATGCCGTCTCGTGATCTGGTCGACGAAACTTCTCGGTGGATTTACTATCCCTGGCGTCGTTCAGCGGTTCGCCTCCTCGGTCCGAGGTCGTTCGCGAGTCTGCGAAGCGATCGAAATCACAACAAAATCACGAGAGAGGAGCAGGCGAAGCTTCGAACGCTGCGTATCGGCGTCGTTGGTTCAAGTGCCGGGCACTCAATTGCGCACCTGCTCGCCATGGAAGGGCTCGCGGGCGAACTGCGTCTCGCCGATTTCGACACGGTCGAGATGACGAATCTCAACCGAATTCCAGGTGGGGTACAAGACCTCGGTGTCAACAAAGCAATCGTCCTCGCGCGGCGCATCGCCGAAATAGATCCATACTTGCGCGTCGTCGTCAACACTGATGGCGTCAACAAAGAAAATATCGAGTCGTTCATGGAAGGTCTCGATCTCGTCATCGAAGAGTGCGATTCGTTGGACGTGAAATTCCTCGTGCGTGAGGTAGCGCGTCAACGTCAAATACCGGTCATTATGGAAACGAGCGACCGTGGCGTGCTCGACGTCGAGCGCTTCGATCTCGAACCCGACCTTCCTATCTTCCATGGACTGCTGGGTGACATGGATTCAGATACGTT
>PKZI01000166.1 GCA_003133005.1 Acidimicrobiaceae bacterium
AGCAGCCAGAAGTGCTCGCGACCCTTGTAACTAGCGGCGAGCAGCACGAGGCCCCACGCGAGGTACCACGGCTGGACCACGGGACCTAACTCGACGAACAACAACAGCGCCACCGCGAGTGATCGCACACACCCTCGGCGTTCGGCGTTTAAGAGCAGCCAGAGTCCGAGGACCGCCGCCAGCATCAAACCGAGGAAACGCGTCACCGACAGCACCGACGCGAGACCCACCGAGTGCAGACCGACCGCGTGCGCGATGTTCGTGATCGCCATGCCGACGCCCGTCGCCGGCGCCGCCCACGAGCGCACGGTGCCGTTGGTGAGCAGATTGTTCACCCAACCAAAACCAAAACCCGCCAGCCACGTCCACACGCCGAGTGTCGCGCCGGTCACGATCACGGCGATGCCAATGGGTCTAAACCGTTGACGGACACTCGCGTGTGGTCCGAGCCAGGTCCACGCCACGAACGCCAGCCCCAACGCGGCGGGTGCCTTGATGGCAGTCGCGCACGCACAAAATATCAACGCCCACACCAGATGTCGTTGCACCGCGAGAGCGACGCCAACGATGAGAAAACCCGCCATGATCGCGTCGTTGTGCGCGCCACCAATAAGCGTGAGCAGGACGAGCGGATTCATGGCGCTTAAGACGAACGCCTCACCCGGATCGCGACCCATGCCCCGCGCGAGAAGCACGACGCCGTAGCCAATCATCGCGACGGCCGCGACTTCGAGAAGTCGCAGTCCGACGACGGTCGCGAGTTGGTGGTGCAGCGTGATTTTGTCGATCGTGCCGTCAAGGAACAAGAAGAATGGTCCGTAGGGAGCGGGGGTGTTGCCCCACAGTGGATCAACTGGTGCGACGTAGGGCCCCGCACCCAACGAGAAGGGTCCTAGGACGTAGGGGCTCAGATGAGCGGCGGTCATTTCGCCTTGCGCCGCGTAACTGAAGACGTCGCGCGAGAACATCGGTGGCGCGATGATCATCGGGGTCGCCCAGGCGAGCAGCATCAACCACAATGACTTCACCGAAGCTCCAGGGTGCAGTTTCATCACCTCGGCGAGACGAAGCCACACACGCATCAGTAACAGCAGTCCGCCGTAGACCAAGACGATTGACAACAGGTACTTGGTCTCACTGTGCGCTCCCACCACCGACGACGAAGGTTCGCCGAAAAACCAAGTACTCGGATAGTTGAATTTGAACGGCGAATTCGTGAACGACCCTCCCGCGAGGATCAGCGTCATCGCGAGTAGACCCAGAGCGCCGGGATACCAGAGGAATGACCAACCCTCAAAGGGACCGGGTTGAAAGCGTCCGAGGGGGGTATAACGACGTTCGAGTAATTGGACCCCGGTCTCGAAGCGGCTGGCGACTCGTTCGTAGGTGCGTCGCAGTGCGCCGAGCCACGATTTGAGTCGATCCACGCCGTTCCTTTCGCCTTCGTGAGTCACCGTAGTCCTCGATGGCGAATCGAGGCATGGCCAATTCAGCACGTGCTGAATTGACCATGGTGGGCCGGGAGGGATTTGAACCCCCGTAGGCAAAGCCGTCTGGTTTACAGCCAGATCCCATTGGCCGCTCGGGCACCGACCCGTGCAGAAGCCTACTTCTTGGCTCGGACCAACATCCAATGGGTAAGCATCTACGATTTGTCCGTGCCAAGTTTCGACATCGTCTCAGAGATAGACCTTCAAGAAGTTCGCAACGCGGTCGACCAGACCAATCGTGAAGCGTCGACGCGCTTCGACTTCAAGGGAACTGACGCGACCGTCGAATTCAGCGAGAAGGAGCTCTCACTTTCGGCGTCCACCGAGGACCGATTACGCGCGATCTATCAACTACTCGAAGAGAAGATGGTGAAGCGCTCGGTCTCACTTAAGACGCTCGAGGCGGGCAAGATCGAAGAGGCGAGCCACGGAGCAGCTCGCCAGAAGGTGTCGTTGAAGGCCGGGATCTCGACGGAAGTGGGAAAGCAGATCAACAAGATGGTGAAGGAACTCGCGATTAAGAACTTGAGTTCGTCCATTCAAGGTGACCAGGTACGAGTGACGGGAAAACAACGCGACGACTTGCAGCGCGCCATTGCGTTTTTCAAAGAAGCGGACCTCGCGGTGCCGCTGCAGTTCACCAACTTTCGCGACTAGTTTGGCGAACGCTCCTCGGCGACGAGGTGCGCATCGATATCGCGCAATCGGTCCGTGTGAAAAATCCGGTTGAAGACGAGCATCTTGAGCACCCAGAAGATCGCAAAACTCAACACGTTCACCCCGCCCACGAGCGCGGTATTCGCGAGGTGACCCCAGTGGTGGGTGTGCACGAGGTGCTTGGTGTAGGTGGCACCCAAGAGCGAGAACGCGATGCCGAGGAACGCCATTCCCCAGTAGGGGATCACCTCGTTTCGAAAATGGCTCTTGCCGCGTTTGCCCCACGCCCACGCTCGATTCAGGTAATACGAGGGAATGACCGCGATGACGTTGCCAAAGAGTGTCGCTTCGATGATGCCCGGGATGATCTTGAATCCGTAGGTGATGAGAATCGCCGCGAGTGAGACGCCGGTCGTTATGACCGAACTCAACGTGTAGCGAATGATCTTCTTTCCTTCGTGTGACTTCGTCCACGCGAGGAGGTCACTCAATCGTCTTGACACGGTCACCACCCTACTTCGGGCCGTTCAAGGGCTCGGCAAGATGACACAATGGACCATGTCCGAATCACTCGAGTTCCTCGTCGAACTTCTCGACATTGAGACCATCGAAGTCAACATCTTTCGCGGAAAGCACCCCAAGGAGGAGCGTCAACGAACCTTCGGTGGCCAGGTCGCCGCCCAATCGCTCATGGCGGCTGGTCGCACTGTCGAGGGACTCAGGGTTCACTCGCTGCACTCCTACTTCTTGCGTCCCGGAGACACCACGTCGCCGATTCTCTTCGAGGTCGATCGGATTCGCGACGGGCGAAGTTTCACCACGCGTCGCGTCGTGGCGATTCAACACGGCAAGGCCATCTACAACATGCAGGCGAGCTTTCATAATGAAGAAGTGAGCATCGAACACCAGTTCGAGATGCCCGACGCACCCCCTCCCGAGTCCATCAAGCCCCTCGCCGAACGCATCGCGAGCGAATCCGGGAACTTTGACGAATGGTTCAAGCGCGGACACCCCATAGACCAACGCTTCATTGGCGAGCTGCCNNTTGCACGCGTGCGTCGTCACCTACGCCAGCGACATGAGCCTCTTTGACGCGATTCTGCGACCGCATTCGTTGCGCTGGGACGACGGCACGTTCATGGGCGCGAGCTTGGACCACTGCATGTGGTTCCACCGTGACTTCCGCGCCGACGAGTGGCTCCTCTATGACATGGATTCGCCCATCGCGCACGGCGGACGCGGTCTCGCGCGAGGTTTTCTCTTCGACCAATCCGGGGAACTGAAAGTCTCTATGGTCCAAGAAGGACTCACTCGAGTGCTCACCCCCGTGTCACACGTCGCACCGGTCTAAAGTCTCCGCATGAGTCTTTCCAACCTCACCTCCGAGTACGAAGCCGCCACCAACGAGTTCCTCGCGGCCGTAGCGAGCATCACGCCCGAGCAACTTGACTCACGCGTCGAAGGCGGATGGTCGCCACGCCAGGTCATTCACCACATCGCCGACAGCGAAGCGCAGTCCTACGCGCGCTTGCGAAGGCTAGTTGCCGAACCCGAAGGTGTCATCATCCAGGGTTATGACGAGGCGCTTTGGGCACAGGCCCCGATACTCGGCTACGAGGAACTACCGGTAGAGCATTCGCTCGACGTCTTTAAGGCCGTGCGACGGGCGTCACTGGACATACTTCAGCGCCTCGACGAGAGTGACCTCGCGCGCACGGGGATCCACAGCGAATCGGGTCCCTACAGCGTGCAAACGTGGATAGACACCTACACACGACACCCCAAGGAACACGCTGCGCAATTGCTCGAGGGTGCGAACGCCTAAGCGCTAGGAACGCTGCGCGATTGGGACGTAGTCGCGGGCTCCCTCGCCAATGTAGAGCTGACGCGGCCGCGCGATCTTCATGTCCTGGTCGAGCAGCTCCTGGAAGTGCGCGAGCCAACCCGAGGTGCGCGGAATCGCGAAGAGCACCGTGAACATCTCCACCGGAAAACCCATGGCCTGATAAATCAGACCTGAGTAGAAGTCGACGTTCGGATACAACCGACGCGAAATGAAGTAATCATCCTTAAGGGCGATCTCTTCGAGTTTAAGGGCGATGTCGAGCAGCGGATTCTTGCCCGTCACCGTGAATACCTCGTCGGCGGTCTTCTTGATGATGGTCGCTCGAGGATCAAAGTTCTTGTAGACGCGNNTGGCGCGGTCCGTAGAGCGCGGCAGTCGCGGCCGCGGTCGCGACGTAGGGGTCGCCGTGCGAGGAGCCCACCACGCGCATCGCGGTAGTGCCGCAGTTCTGTTCGTGGTCAGCGTGCAGGATGAAAAGCACGTCGAGCGCTCGCGCGAGAATGGGGTCAGGTTCGTAACGAGGTTCCGCCACCTTCCACATCATCGAGAGAAAGTTCTGTGTGTAACCCAGTGAGTTATCCGGGTAGACGAAGGGCATGCCCACCGAAAAACGGTGGGCCGCGGCGGCGAGGGT
>PKZI01000235.1 GCA_003133005.1 Acidimicrobiaceae bacterium
ACGCGACGCAAAGCGAGGCGGCGCCGCCGCGCTAACCCTCACCGAGGTGAAGAAAGCGCACGACGCACTTAACGATGGTCGGGTCATCTCCAAGGTAGACAAAGGACTGGATCACTCGGCGTTAAGCGACCTACACCTACTCACCGATAAGCCCTTCATCTACGTCTTTAACGTCGACGAAGAGACGCTCAGTGACCAGGCCCGTCGCCACGAACTCGAGGCATCAGTGGCGCCCGCGCCGTGCGTCATCCTTTGCGCCAAGGTCGAAGCGGAACTCGCCGACCTCGATCCCGCCGAAGCCCTCGAACTTTTGCAGTCCTACGGACAAGAGGAGTCCGGACTCGCCCAACTCTCACGCGTCGGTTTCGCCACCCTTGGGCTCCAGACCTTTCTCACCGCGGGTCCGAAAGAGACGCGAGCGTGGACCATTCACCAAGGTGCGACGGCTCCCGAGGCGGCGGGCGAAATCCACACTGACTTCCAAAAGCACTTCATCAAGGCTGAGGTTGTCTCCTACGACGACCTCATCGAAGGTCGCACCATGGCGGCGGTGCGCGCGGCGGGACGAGCGCGCATCGAGGGCAAGGAGTACGTGATGCGTGACGGTGACGTCGTTGAGTTCCGCGTGAACGCGTAACCGCTACGATTTGTGCAGGCGGACGCGACAGAGGTCGACGCCAGAAGACAACCATTTACATCTAGGAGCATCATGACCTCTGGATCCTTCGACTTCAAAGTCGCTGATCTTTCCCTCGCCGACTACGGTCGCGCGGAAATAACACTCGCTGAGCACGAGATGCCCGGCCTCATNNATGCGCGCGGAATTCGGCGCGTCCAAGCCGCTTAAGGGAGCGCGTATCGCGGGCTCGCTGCATATGACCATCCAAACAGCGGTGCTCATCGAAACACTCGTCGCCCTGGGCGCCGAGGTCCGCTGGGTGAGCTGCAACATCTTTTCTACCCAGGACCACGCCGCCGCCGCGGCCGTAGTGGGCCCGACGGGCAGCGCCCAAGAACCCACGGGTGTACCGGTCTTTGCGTGGAAGGGCGAGACGCTCGAAGAGTACTGGTGGTGCACTGAGCAATTACTTCGTTGGCCGGGACACGACGGACCGACGATGATCCTCGACGACGGTGGCGACGCGACCTTGTTCGTGCACAAGGGACTCGAGTTCGAGCGCGCGGGATTCGTGCCCGCACCCGAGAGCACCGACTCTGAGGAGTACGGCGTCATACTGGCGCTACTCAACAAGATCATCTCGAGTGGCGAGAAGATCTTCGAGCCCATGTCGCACGCGATCATTGGAGTCTCTGAAGAGACGACCACGGGCGTGCACCGTCTCTACGAGATGGAGCGCGACGGCGTCCTGCTCTTTCCCGCCATCAACGTCAACGACGCGGTCACGAAGTCGAAGTTCGACAACAAGTACGGCTGTCGTCACTCGCTCATCGACGGCATCAACCGAGCGACCGACACGCTCATTGGTGGCAAGGTGGCCGTCGTGTGCGGTTACGGTGACGTGGGCAAGGGTTCGGCCGAATCCCTGCGCGGTCAAGGCGCACGCGTGATCATCACCGAGATCGACCCGATCTGCGCGCTGCAAGCGGCCATGGACGGCTTTCAGGTGACCACGCTCGAAGAAGCCCTCCCCTACGCCGACATCATCATCACGGCCACCGGTAATAAGGACATCGTCAGTGTCGAGCACATGCTGATGATGAAACACCAGGCCATTTTGGGTAACATTGGCCACTTCGACAACGAGATCGACATCGCGGGGCTCACGTCGCTCGCCGGCGTCAAGCGCGAGAACATCAAGCCCCAGGTGGACAAGTGGATCCTGCCCAACGGTCGAGCCATCATCGTGCTCTCCGAGGGACGGCTGCTCAACCTGGGTAACGCCACCGGTCACCCGAGTTTTGTGATGAGCAACTCGTTCACCAACCAGACCATGGCCCAGATGGAGTTGTACGCGAACAGCGCACGCTACGAGAAGAAGGTCTACGTCCTACCCAAGCACCTCGACGAGAAGGTCGCGCGCTTGCACCTCGACGCGTTGGGTGTGAAACTCACCGAGTTGACCAAGCAGCAGGCCGACTACATCGGCGTCTCGGTGGATGGACCGTACAAGCCCGACTCGTATCGATATTAGAGGGCGAGCGACGCGACGGAGGTGGCGCTGCCCTTACAGCGGCGTGACGTAGGCACCGTGAATGCCGCCGTCCACGAGAAACGTCGACGCGGTCATGAACGATGAGTCATCGCTCGCGAGAAATAGGACGGCACTCGCGATCTCCTCGGGTTCGGCGAAACGACCCATCGGCACGTGCACCAGACGGCGCGCGGCTCGTTCGGGGTCCTTGGCGAAGAGCTCCTGGAGCAGTGGGGTGTTCACCGGGCCCGGGCAGAGTGCGTTCACGCGAATGCCTTCGCGCGCGAACTGCACGCCGAGTTCGCGACTCATGGCGAGCACGCCGCCCTTGGACGCGGTGTAGGACACCTGGGACGTCGCCGAACCGAGTACCGCGACAAAGGACGCAGTGTTGATGATCGAACCGCCACCACGCCGTTGCAGGTAGGGGATGCCGTACTTGCAACAGAGGTAGACCGACGTCAGGTTCACTTCCTGCACGCGCTTCCACGCGTCGAGCCCCGTCGTCAGAATCGAATCATCGTCAGCGGGTGAGATGCCGGCGTTATTGAAAAGGATGTCGATCCCGCCGTATACCTCAGCGGTCTTTTCGTAAAGCGCGCGCACGCTGGCTTCGTCGGCCACATCCACCTGGACGAAGGTCCCGCCTATCTCGCTCGCGATCGCGGTGCCTTCTTTCTCGGCGAGGTCCGCGACCACGACGTGGGCACCCTCGCTCGCGAAGCGCCGCGTGGTGGCGAGCCCGATGCCGCTCGCGGCGCCGGTGATAACCGCAACTTTGTTTTCCAGACGACCCATCATTCCTCCGTTGACAGAAATACGTTCTTCTCTTCACTAAAACCCAGCAGCGCGTCGGGCCCCAACTCGCGCCCAATCCCCGACTGCTTGAAACCGCCAAAGGGCGTCGCGTATCGAACCGACGAGTTCGAGTTCACCGAGATCGCGCCGGTCTCGAGACCGCGAGCAACACGAAGCGCCTTTCCCACGTCGCGCGTCCAGATGGAACCCGAAAGTCCGTACTGGCTGTCGTTGGCAATGGCCAGAGCGTCGCTCTCGTCGTGGAATCGAGCAACCGACACCACCGGACCGAAGATCTCTTCGGTGAACGCGCGACTCGATCGGTCGGGTGTGGCGAGGACCGTCGGCGGGTACCAATAACCGCGACCCTCGGGCGCGTTGCCGCGAAAGATGACGTCATCGTCGTTCACGTACGACGCGACGCGCTCGCGCTGGGCGCCGGTGATGAGTGGCCCCATCTCGCTTTCTTCGTGTGACGGGTCGAGCACTTTCACGCCCTTGACCGCTACCTCGAACAGCTCCATGAATTCGTCGTACGCCTTCTCTTCGACCAAGATGCGTGAACGAGCGCAGCAGTCTTGTCCGGCATTGTCAAAGACGGCGTAGGGCGCGAGCGCCGCGGCCTTTTCGAGGTCCGCGTCGGCGAACACGATGTTCGCACTCTTACCCCCGAGTTCGAGCGTCACTCGTTTCACCTGTTGCGCGCATCCCGCCATGATTTTTCGTCCGACTTCGTTCGAGCCGGTGAAGCACACCTTGCGCACGGCCTCGTGCGTCACGAAGCGATAGCCAACGGTAGGACCATCTCCGACCAGGACTTGAAAGACGTGTTCGGGTATGCCTGCTTCGAGCGCCAGCTCGGCCAGTCGCATCGCAGTGAGCGGCGTCAGTTCCGCGGGCTTGAGAACGACGGTGTTGCCCGCGGCGAGAGCGGGTCCGAGGCCCCAGCCGGCAATCGGCATCGGAAAGTTCCACGGCACGATGAGACCCACGACACCAAGGGGTTCATAGAACGTCAAGTCCACGCCCCCGGCGACGGGGATCTGGCGACCCGAGTGCCGTTCGGGCGCGCCGGCGTAGTACGCGAGTACGTCACGGACGTTGCCCGCCTCCCAACGTGCATTACCGATCGTGTGTCCGGCATTGGCGACCTCGAGTTGCGCGAGTTCTTCGAGGTGACTGTCCACGACCTCGGAAAATCGTCGCAGTAACCGAGCACGGTCCGCGGGCGTTACCGCTCGCCACGAAGGCGCAGCCTTTGCGGCGAGCGCGATTGCCTCGTCGGTCTGTTCGAGGCTCAGCATCTCGACCGATCGAAGGGCTTCTTCGGTCGATGGATTGATGAGTTTGACCGTGCTCACAGACGCTCAAAGCCTCGGTAACGTTCCCAGTCCGTCACGGCTGCGCCGAACGCCTCTACTTCAACCTGCGCGGCACGTACGTAATGGTCAACTACCTCATCACCGAACGCGTCGCGCGCTATCGTGCTTTGGTCAAAGAGTGCCGCCGCCTCCGCGAGTGACGTGGGCACGCGTGGCGCGTCCGCGACGTACGCGTTACCTTCAAACGCGGCCGGAAGCGTCAAAGATTCCTCGACGCCTTGCAAGCCGGAAGCGACGAGCGCAGCGACGGCGAGATACTGGTTGACGTCCCCGCCGGGTATCCGGCACTCAACGCGCACCGAAGGTCCGTGACCGACGACTCGGAACGCACACGTGCGATTGTCGAGGCCCCACAACAGCGCCGTCGGCGCGAAAGAACCCGACACGAAACGCTTGTAACTGTTTATGTTGGGGGCAAGCAAAAGCGAGAATTCGCGGGCGTACGTCAACTGGCCGGCGAGGAAGTGCTCGAAGACCGGCGAGAAACCGTGCGCGCCGTCACCCGCGAACACGGGTGCGTCGTTCTCGTCGCGCAGCGACAAGTGAATGTGACACGAGTTTCCTTCGCGCGCGTCGTATTTCGCCATGAAGGTCAGACTGAATCCCTCCTGGGCGGCGATCTCC
>PKZI01000008.1 GCA_003133005.1 Acidimicrobiaceae bacterium
AAATCACAACGGTCGCAACGACAGCCGATTTGGGCGCAATTCGGGCCGATGGACGCCCTCTACTTGACATGCGGGCCGCCGGGGAGCGCCTGGGCTGCTCAGAGAGATTCGTCCGCCGCCTCGTTCAAGAGCGGCGAATCCCGTTTGTGAAACTGGGTGGGACTCGTGTGAGGTTTCTTGCCTCAGACCTCGACCGTTGGGTCCTAACACAGAGGGTGGATGCCCAACGTTGACGAGATATTCGAAAATCGGTCCTAAGCCGGGGACCGTTGTGGGTCATGGGTGAACGACGTCACTTTGGATCGGTGCGGAGACGCTCGTCCGGTCGCTGGCAGGCGAACTACCGCTACAACGGCCGGCACTATTCGTCGGGAACCTTCGCTCAGAAGGCGGACGCGCTGTCGTACCTGGCTACCGTCGAGGCCGATCTTCGCCGCGGCGCGTGGATCGATCCGCGAGCGGGCTTGGTCACCGTTGAGAACTATGCCAACGAATGGCTCGAGCGACGTCCCGACCTAGCGATTCGAACCAGAGAGCTGTACACGTACGTATTCGAGCGGCACCTCTTCCCCCAACTCGGACAGATCCACCTGTCGGCGCTCAGGGCCTCGAAGATCAGGGGTTGGCACGCCGGGATCGCCGAGGAGCATCCAGCTACCGCGGCCAAGGCGTACCGGCTGCTCTCGACCATCATGCGTGCAGCAGTGGTCGACGGTTTAATCCTTACTTCACCGTGCAAAATCAAGGGCGCGGGTGTCGAGCGCGCCAAGGAACGACCTATCGCCACAATTGCCGAGGTCGAGGCGCTGGAAGCGGCCATGCCTGAGCATCTCCGATTGATCGTGCCATTGGCGACGTGGTGTCAACTCCGTCGAGGCGAACTTCTCGGCTTACGACGCAGCGATATAGACCCACTTCACGCGGTCATCAGTATCGAACAGAGTCGGACCTTCTCGATGGACGGGACATCGCTCGTTAAGTCACCCAAGACGGCATCTGGAGTCAGGCGGATCGCAATGCCTAAGCACCTGCTCCCTAAAGTCGCCGCGCACCTCGATCAATTCACCGAGTCGGGCCCCGACGCTTACGTCTTTCGTGGTCGAGGGGGGAAGTCTTTGTCGCGTGACTCCCTTCAGGCGGACTGGGAGCGAGCGAGGCTAACAGTGGGGCGTCGAGACCTGCGCCTTCACGATCTTCGCCACACGGGCCTTACCCTTGCCGCCGCCGCCGGTGCAACGACTGCGGAACTCATGCGCCGGGCTGGTCATGCGTCCTCAGCGGCCGCTCAGCGGTATCAGCACGCGAGTGAAGATCGAGATCGAGTTGTAGCCGACGCTCTTGAGAAGATGGTCGAGGCTTCTCCAATCATCGCTATCGCGAAGGAGGTGCGATCTTGAACCGAGCTGAAGGATCACTGTAGTTGGATATCGCCCCGAACATCTTTGCGATCACGAGTTGAGGAAGCATGTCTGCTCCAGTATGCACTAAGCCATTTCTCGGGGATCTCTGAGTGTACGTTCGTGTACATGTTGACAGTCTTGTTTGGAGCCGGTGCATCCTATGACTCAGATCCCCTAAAGCCGGCCCCGGGCGGCGACTCCTATCGCCCCCCTCTTGCGAAAGAGCTTTTTGACCGTCGCTTCGCGAGCGTCGCATCGAGATATCGACAGATTGCGGCGATTGCTAACGACATCAGGAGAAAAGTCGATTACGGAGAAAATATAGAAGCGGTACTAGCCAATCTGGAACAAACCGCTTCGGAGTACCCCGTGGTTAAAAGTCAGTTGATGGCTGTCCGCTACTACCTGCGGGATCTAATTGATGAATCGGCCACGGACTGGGCGAAGCAATGTTTTGGCGAAACTACGTACGCGGACTTGGTTAACCGCCTCAACAAATGGTCACACGGATCCAGAAAAAAAGTGAATTACATCACGTTCAATTACGACGTGCTGCTTGAAGAAGCTCTCATCAATCTTGGTCAACGTTTCGACGAACTGGAGGACTACATAAAGCCGCCGGCGGTCGGTTCTCCGAACGTAATTCGCCCACACGGGTGCGTCCGTTGGTCCCAAATTATGAAGTCTGCGTTCNNGCACCATCGCCTGATGAGATAATTTCGCACGCTGGCGACTTAACCCCGACCGATGACTTCACGATCGGCCAACCGGATCGCCAACTCTTTGATTCGCAGGGTGGGCGAAGGATTGCGGTTCCAGCAATCGCGATTCCCGTCGACAATAAGAGCGCATTCATTTGCCCAGAGGGGCACGTCAATACACTGCGTGAGATTCTTGAGGGCACGAGAGTTCTTCTAATTATCGGCTGGAGGGGTACGGACGCTCAATTTTCAGAGGAACTCCGCTCCAGGATACAGCCCAATACTGACCTCTTTGCTTGCAATGGGTCCGTCGTCGAAAGCGCCGAAACGATCCGAGCCGTGGGACTGAGCCAAGCTCAGATGCGACCGCCGACGGACATGACATTTGGAGAACTTTCGCAGAGTAAGTACCTGCAAGATATTCTCCAGATGCCCTCCTTATCTACGTAATATGCGCTCGTAGAAATTGGATCTAACTATTCGAGTAAGCCGCGCCGAGGGCGTTGGATGTAAAACTGATCGAGTGCAGGTATATCGATTTGATCAAGACATAGCTAAGACGCTGACCAATCGAGATTCGAGGATCAAGATCGGCGAGCTGGTCGGAGACGCGAGATTGGAACGTGCTGGCATCCTTTACTTTGATACCGGGCAGCGTCTGAGCCTCCAGGAGTCGGAAGATCAACAAATCTTCGCAGTCATTTCAGGTGCGTGCATCGTGGAATCGGAGAATCTGTCGTCCTTTGTGTTGCGATCTGGCCAGGCGATCGCGGTGAGCGAACGGGAACAATGGGCGGTCTCTCCCACCCAGCCTGTGGTTGCGTTCTTGGCGGAAGGAACGTTCGATGTTTGGGCGGTGGCGGTCACTAAGGAGATAGCGGTGGTCTCTTATGACGAGTCTTGGCCAACGTCGTTCGACGAGATTTGCCACGCGATCTGGCCTTACGTCGAGAGCGTCGCTCGGCGGATTGATCACATTGGTTCAACGGCTGTTCACGGTTTGGATGCGAAACCTGTCATTGACATCGACATCGTTGTGGCGGGGGAAAACGACGTCACGCCAGCGATCGATCGATTGGGTTCTGCTGGCTATCGATGGCGCGGGGACCTGGGCGTGGTCGGCCGAGAGGCGTTTGACCCCCCGAAGGAAACGGAACTCCCTGAGCATCATCTTTATGTTGTCGTCGACGGCAATCGAGCTCATCTTGATCACGTCTTGCTTCGAGACCTGCTTCGCGCAGATGAGAAGGCCCGAATTGAGTACGCTCAACTCAAAGCAGCAAACGCCGCGGCGGCAGAAGGCAATATGGACGTTTATGTCAAGGCCAAAGCCGCGTTCGTTGCGGAACTTTTAACGCGGGCCAGGTTCGAACGAGGATTACCCCCCGTTTCGTACTGGGTTCCCGAGGAATAACGAGTGCCTGATTCTCGCATGATGGAGAGCGCACGTAGGGTAATCGGGTGCGTCTGAATGATGGCGATTACGTCAGCAAGCAATATCTGACGACGTCAAATCTCAATGTGCGGACGTCAGTCTGGCAGGCGAATCTTCCGGGACGATCGCCCCAGGATCTGGCGATCAAGGCACTTCGCGAGGTGGAACCAAGACGAATTCTTGAGATTGGTTCGGGTACAGGAAACTTCGCCTTACGGATGACGGAAGAACTTGGGTGCGAAGTCATTGCGACTGACTCCTCTGCGGCCATGACCGCGACGAGTCGGGCTCAGGGCGCTCGTTCGATTTTGGCTGACGCCCGATTTCTTCCTTTCATGAGCGCTGGCTTCGACGCCGTGGTCGCAGCTTGGATGCTCTACCACGTCTCCCCACTCGACCAGGCGTCGCGTGAAATTGGACGGGTACTCCGACCGGGTGGTCGATTNNGCCCAGCGAACCGGCATTCAGTGTCGAAAACGGATCGTCACTACTTCGGACTCATTTCGCGAATGTGCAGCAGCACGACGTATCGACGCGCGCCATTTTTGAAAATAAGGCAACGGCCGCGGCGTATCTTTCCAGTATTGACCGCGCGGATCTTGCCGAAGATTTACCCGATTCTGGTTGGCCGCTCTCTGCAAATGGAGCATCAGCCGTATTCGTTGCAGATACCGCGCGTTGACTTACGAGTTGAAGCTATGAGACCAATTCTCTAAGAG
>PKZI01000071.1:0-1822 GCA_003133005.1 Acidimicrobiaceae bacterium
TCCGCCACGGTTTGCAGCAAACCAAAAGGACCCCAGCGTTGAGGCCCGATGCGACTTTGCATATCCGAGATGGCCTTGCGTTCGAACCAGATCATCAATATGACGGCGTTCATCAGCGCGCCAAAACCAACGACGATCTTGATGACCACGATCAAGAACACGGCCCACGACACCCCGTGTTTGAACAGAGGATCGGCCGTGGCGAGCAGTGCGTTCATCGCGTTTCCAATCGAACCTGACTGAAAACGCTGTCAAAATCTACGAGCGTCGCGACAACGTCGTCACCTGCGAGGGTCAAGGAACCGAACGCGATGACGCCCGTTCCCACGCAAACGCCGTCGTCGAGCACGACCGGCAGTGGCAACGTGCCGTGTGCGCCAGTGACATCGACGACGGTGCCACTTGGGACACCAAGCCGGTCAAGGTCAACGCGATGCAACGACAGCGACGGCGGGTCCACCAAGTTCGCCAACGCGGGTGAACCCTGCATCGCGACGCCATGATCGTAGAGACGTCGCGACACCACCAGGCGCAACGCGTACGCGTCGGCGGGCGGCACGTCGAGGACATCGTCGTTGGCGAGGTCCGCGAGAGTCGCACTCGCGACGAGCGCACCACGTGGTGAGTCCGCCACCATCGTCGCGCCGACGTAGGACGCAATGCCGACCGATTCGGTCGAGCGAATGCCCGGTACTGCCATAGGATCGAGCGCGTGTCGAAGCGACGGTGCGCCCTTCGCCCCAACGACCGTACCGTCAAAGACCTCGTCGTTCATCACCGAAAGTGCCGGGTAGCCCGTCGTCGCTTCAATCGCGTGCGCGGTGTGTTCGACCGACTCAAGACCCAAGTTCTCACCCAGTAGTGCGGCGAGCTCGGCCGCGATCGCGACGTCGGGCCACGCCGAACCAGGCGCGACGATTTTTGGTGTGACCGCCGTCACTCGACCTTCGATATTGGTCACCGTGCCCGTTCGCTCGTGGGTGACCGCAACTGGCAACACCACATTTGCGTAAGCGAGAGTGGGGCCTCCGTGCCCCGTGACGGCGATGACGTCCGCCACTTCAAGGGCTTGTCTCGCGCCGTTGGTGTCGAGCACATTGCCGAGCACATTGCCGCCGAGCACGAGCAACACTTTTTGCTCGCCACTTCGTAAGGCGGCGAGTTGTTCGCGTGTGCTGCGACCCTTCGCGCGAGGATCAAAGCCGCGTCCAGGCCGTAGGCCAGGACTAAGCCCCATGTCCAATGCTCCCACCACGTTCGAGCGGCGCAGCGCGACGAGGAACGTCGCGTCGCTGTAGCGAGCGGCCAAACGACGAATCGCATTCTCGAGGACCCGAGGATCTTCTGCGAGATTCGCTCGGCCCACCACGAAGACCACGCCATCGCCGGTGTCGCCAATTAGTTGACGTACCTCGTCGAGTTGCTCATTACGAAAAGCCACCCCGGTTGGTGCATCGGAACCGTCGGCGATGGCCCGCGCCGCCAAATGCATTTCGCCCGGTCGCACGGCCAGTGACACGCGAGCGACGGGTCGCAACGCCGAGGGACCAAACGCGAACTCAACGAGCGCGTGGCCATTTCGCACGATACTTTGACGAAGACGCAGGAAAAGAATCGGCAACTCCTCACGCAGATCACCCGACAACGTCACCACGGTCTTCGCGTTGACCGCGTCGTTAATCGTCGCCTTCGCCAGGCCCTGCAAGAGAATTGGATCAAGACCATCGTCGAACTGCGCGTCGAGATTTTCGCTTACGAGCACGTCGCGCACGAAGCGTTCCCACGCGAACGCCCCTTCGTTCGTCAAGGACGCACCACCTAT